>JAFDKH010000102.1 GCA_019307065.1 Deltaproteobacteria bacterium | reverse complement strand
AAGACTCAGACAAGCTACTCGATCAGATCATCGAGGCCTATAACAAGTTGCCCGAGAAAGTCCGCAACGATGAAGCCCGTCAGGCGGTTTCACATGCCAGATTCCTGCAGTTGGAGACCGAGTTCAACGATTATATCAACATCAAACTGGTTCTACCGCCCAGGACTCTCAAGCGCAACCTGTTCAAGAAAATCGAACTGCGGCCCAAGATCGAGAAAAAATACGAAGAAGTCGTCAGCTTCAAAGATCCCGATTGGTCGCTTGGCGCCCTGGTTAGAATCGGTCAGATTAGCCAGAACCTGTCGCAGTCGATGTACGATGCTCCGATTCCGGCCGGCTTGACCCCCGACCAGCAGGATATATATGTCCAGGAATTGCAAAACCAGGCTTTGCCGCTCGAAGAAAAGGCGATGAACTTCTATCGCAAGGCTGTCGAGATTTCATCCGTCAAGGGTATCTACAATGAATGGACGATTAAAGCGCAAGAACAACTGAAGTCCTATCAGCCGAGCAGCTATCCGAAACCATTCGCTGCCGAGCTCGTATCAACTGAATATATCTATAAGCAGGGGCACAATCTTGAAAAAGTCGAAGTGCCGCCGCCACCCGAACCGACTATTGCGCCAACTCCGACTACCCCAGAGGGTGACGAGGCCAATCCCGCTTCGTAGATGGGAGAGCTAGACAGATGCGAGGAAAACAAGCCATGCTCAGAAAATATACGTTAGTGGTCGCTGGTTGTCTTGCCTGCCTGGGCAGCGGGTGTCCCGAAAAGAAAGAAATTGTAAAGCCCGATAAGGCTGTGAAAGTTGTCCGGGTTTCTCAGCCGGAAGAGTACTACAACTTAGGTGTCGACGCTTTAAAGGCCAAAGACAACACCAGGGCGTTGGCTGCCTTCCGTAACGCCGTGTCTAAAATGAAAGAGGACCCGGCCAAGCTTGTCAATGCCCATTACAACATCGGGGTTATCCTGATGGGCAAGAATGACCTAAACGGCGCCAAGCTTGCATTCGAGGATACACTCAAGCTCAAGGCCGACCACCGCGACGCTCTGGTCAATCTGGGCGTGATCTACAGCGAAAAGAACGACTATGCCGCCGCAATCAAACATTACAGAGGGGCTTTAAAAAAGGTCGCCCGCGATCCGTTCTTGATGAACAACTTGATCATGGTATACCGCTTGAACAAGCAATACAGAGAAGCCGAAAAAACCGGCCACCGGTTACTGGCCCGGGCACCCAACAACGTCGAAGCCTATAAGAACATGACTCTGGTCTATTACGATCAGAAGAAATACGAGATGGCCGAGCTTTTATGTATCAATGCCGGTAAGATGCTTGAAAAAGCCCGCAAAAAAGATCCGGCCATCGGTGAAGATGCCGGCATCTATTCCAACCTCGGCATGATTTACATGCAGATGGGCAAGACGCGCGATGCTCTGGCTCAATTCGGTAAGGCCTTGAAAGTCGATCCCAACAACACTGATGCTCTCATTAACATAGGCTCGATTTCCCATAAGTATCGTGACTATCCCAAGGCTATAGCCGTCTATCAAAAAGTCATTAAACTCAAACCCAACAATGAAAAAGCCCTGATAGGGCTGGCCTATGCGGTTTACGGCAGTGGAAAAGCCAAAGATGCAATACCGTTATTCGAAAAGTTACTCAAACTGCGTCCTAACGATGCCGAGGCTATTTATGTCCTCGGGGAGATTTACTATACCTTCATCCACGACTATTCCAAAGCCCTGACCTACTACAAGCAGTACAAATCGAAAAAAGGTTCGACACTTCAGGCTTCTGATCCGGTCCACAACCGCATGGCCGCGGCCAAGGCCAAGCTGGAAATGACGGCGGAACTGAAGAAAGAAGAAGAGGAGTTCAAGCGCAAAGAAGCAGCGCGTAAGAAAGCCCTTCAGAAAGCCAATGCTGAATCAGAGGCCAAGAAACGCGAACGTGAAGCCAAGTTCAAGGAGATGCTGAAGAAGAGTGAAGATGCCTCCGATGAGGGCAAAGAGGGCGACGAGGGCAAAGAGGGTAAAGAGGGTAAAGAAGGTAAAGAGGGTAAAGAGGACAAAGTAGACAAGAAGACGTCTGCCAAGAAGACTGACAAGAAAGAACCGGCCAAGAAGACTGACAAGAAAGAACCGGCCAAGAAGGCTGACAAGAAAGAGCCGGCCAAGAACAAGAAAGAACCGGCCAAGAAGGCTGACAAGAAAGAGCCGGCCAAGAAGGCTGACAAGAAAGAGCCGGCCAAGAAGGCTGACAAGAAAGAGCCGGCCAAGAAGGCTGACAAGAAAGAGCCGGCCAAGAAGGCTGACAAGAAAGAACCGGCCAAGAAGGCTGACAAGAAAGAACCGGCCAAGAAGGCTGACAAGAAAGCAGAATAAAAACAGGAGCATAAGAAGAGATAAATTTAATCTAGCAGGTTGTTTTAAAGGAACATTGTTGAGTTAGTGTTGTCGATAAAAAGAACATAGTTGAAATAGCCCCCAAAAGATAAGAAGGAGGGCCACATGAAGAAATTATTGTTAGGTGCATTGATTGCGACTGGTTTGATTCTTGGAACCAGCTCAATGGTCATGGCTCAAGAAGAAGCGACTGAAGGTGAAACCACCACGATGTACAAGAAAACCACCATCATCGACTTCTCCGACGTCACCATTACCGGTGAGCTGACCAAACCGGAGGGTTCCTACCTGATGAACAAGAAAAAGGCCAATTTCAACCTTTTGATTAGAGTCAGGGACAATTTCCTCCCGGAGATGATCAAAACGGTTGACAACCTCTGATCCTGACTGGAATTGTGAGCTAAATACCCCAAGTGGGCAATTGAAGGCGAGGTCTTGTCATGGCGAAAAATGAATCGGTGTTGAACATTACTCTCGAAGTTGATTTTGAGGGTGAAGGTCAAGGGCGGCACGAGTTTTCATCCAAAAGCGTGATCATTGGAAGCGGCTCGGCAGCTAACCTTCGGATCGACGACTCTTCGGTGTCGAGCATCCATGCCATATTGAAGGCTGGCGATGACGATGGCACGGCTTTACTGAGTGACCTCGGCAGTGAAGAGGGTTCTCGGTTGAATGGTGAAGAGATCAGGCGCGAGGCGACAATAAAGCGCGGCGATCACATTCAGCTTGGCGGGGTCGAGATCTTCGTGATTGGAGTTGGTTCTGACGAGGTAGAAACCAAGACCGAACGACCATCCAAGAAAAAGCAGGCTGCGCAGGTGGAAAAGGCCGAAGAAATCCTCGATGCCGAGTTGGAAGATGTCCAGGAAGTCGAGGCGGAGGAGGTCAAACAACCGCCACCGTTAAAGAAGGTCGCCGAGCCGAAAGCCAAGAAGAGTAGTCCGCCCAAACCGCCGCCGTCATCCAAGACCGAAGTCATCCGTCGCCGCGAGATTCCGCGCACGTCAGATATCCAGGCCCTGCCCTCGGGTCAGATGTTCTTCGAACGTGAAATGCTCAATATGGAACGGCCGTCTCAAGGTGAAAAGTATATCGAAATCAAGGTTATGTGGGGTCAAATTGTCCTGGATGCGCGCCAGTTCAGAGACGGCGAGCTGATAACGATTGGCGACAGACCGGACGCCAGTATTAGAATAACCGCCGATCGCCTGGGCGGTGAAAACTATGCTCTGGTTAGCCCGGGCGGCAAGACCGGCTGTGTAGTCAATGTAGCGTCGGGTATGGAGCTGGATGTACGCAGGAAAGGTAAATCGGTCGAAATCGACAGTTTGCCATCCCAGGGTGCTGTGCGTACCTACGCGCTAGGTAGCGATGACAAATGCAGGGTCATGATGGGTCAGTTGGCTTTCGTAATCCAGTACGTCTCGCCGGCTCGGGGTGTCTATGCCGGAGCCCTGGCCTCGGCCGACTATCGCATGGGCAAGTGGTTTTTTGTTTTTCTGGTGATGGCAGTTGGTATCTGGACCTTGATCCAGGCCACACCCAAACTGGATATCGCAGCGGCCGATTACCTGAAAAACCCGGCCCGGTTTGCGCAGTTGATCATGCCTAACCCGGACGCGATGAAGAAAAAAACTTTCGATGAGATCAAGAAGAAGAAAGAAGAAAAGCTCAAATTAGATGATAAGGGCAAATGGGAAAAGGCCAAATCGAAAGTCAAGGTCAAGAATACGGCCGACATACCCCGAGAAGTGAAAGAAAAGATGGACAAAAAGATCGCCACCAACGCCGGAATTCTTGGTTTGCTCAAGGGCAAGGGCGGTGGCACCGGCGACAACTCATCGACAGTATTTGGTGGCTCGGGAATGACCAATCTGGACGCCTCGCTGGCCGGGCTGCAATCTGCCGGTATGGGCGACTCGGCTGGATTTGGCGGCCTGGGTACCCGTGGCGGCGGCATGGGTGGTGGCGGTGGTGGTCTGGGGCTGGGAGGCATGGGGACCCACGGTTATGGCCGCGGCAGCGGTCAGGGCTACGGCTCGGTCAAGATTGGTCACCGCGGCAAGCATGCCGTGCGAGTAGTCAAGGGCCGCACTCGGGTAGTCGGCGGTCTTTCCCAGGAAGTTGTCGGACGTTACATCAAACGCTATTGGGCACAGTTCAAGTATTGCTACGAGCGTGAATTGACCAAAGACCCCAATCTGTACGGGAAAATCACGGTTACTTTCACTATCGCCGGTAACGGACGAGTCAGCGAAGCCAATGTGATCCAGACGACAATGCACAATGCCAACGTCGAGGCTTGCGTTTTACGCGTGGTTCGCCGAATTCGTTTCCCGGCTCCCAAGGGTGGTGGTGAAGTTATTGTTACTTATCCGTTCATGTTTACCACGGCCGGCTAGACGGTTTTACTTTGATCAATACGAGCGATTATTCTGACACGTTGCGGAGAAACCCGACCATGAGGAATCGATTCTATTCGCTGATACTCGCAGGCCTTGTAGTCCTCTGGGCATTCCCGACCTTGGCCCAGGACCCAAAAGCTGCCGAGCCCGAGAAGAAAGAAGCCGAAAAAACCGAGAGCACAGAAATCGACGAAGTCGAGGAAATAGCTTTCGAACGGGTGACCGGCTGGTACTTCGAAGGCCGCGGCGGTATATTCTTCACCCTGGCTGGGGCGCGGGGTTATTCCAACGGTCAGCCGTATTTTGGTTTCGAGTTCGGTTACGATATAACCGAGCAGTTTTCGATCCAGTTCAGTTACGGGAGTGGCTACCAGGCGGCTAACCCGCTCGAGTACCAGGATGTCTGTGTTGCCGGCGGTGGAGCTGAATGTGGTAGTTACCATCTCGACTTCAGCGTAACTTTTCTGAACATCTCAGCCGACTATGACATTTGGTACGGCGAGCGTTGGGCCCTCGAGGCCCGTCTGGGCGGTGGGGCGGTTATTCTTCATCCCTCGGCCAAGCCTGGTCAGGGCCCGGTAGACGGTGATATTTTTGCCGGTCTTCGATTCGAGTACTACACATTGCTCAAGCATTTCACGCTGGGCCTCGAGACCGACTTCTTCTACATCCTCCCGACCAACATTCCCTCTTTAGCAATCACCTTCTCGATTTTGTATAATTTCTAGATCTTAGCGATCTAGCTCGGTATTCTTGCGCCTGATCAGTAAAAGCCCAAGCAAACCAAACAGGAGCAGCCAGCCGGAGGCATAGGGAAGCCTGCCGGAACTTGCGCAGGAACAGCCGCCCGAGACGTCATTGCAGGGGCACGCCTCGGAACATAGCTTGCTGCCGGACTGACAGATGCCTGCGCTGCAGAAGTCGTTTTCGGTACAGGCGTCACCGTCGCTGCAGCTATTGGTATCGACATCTGTCCAGCTGGTGTTGCTTCCGGTTGGAATACACTCCTGACAAGGGTTGTCCGGGTTGGGGCTGCCTTGCGCTACACAGGCGCCGTCGATCAGACAAATGGCCGAGTCGGTTGGCTCACATTGCTGGCTGGATTCATCACAAGTAATCGTGCAGTCCAGCCCGGCGCCTGTGCATGGGTCCGGATTATCCTGGCAGGTACCGCCGACACAGCTTTCGGCTCCGTTGCAGAACAGACCGTCACTGCAGCTGTTGCTGTCATCGTTAGACCAGTCGGTTTGACTGGTGGCCGGCATACATTCCAGGCAAGGATTGGCCGGGTTGATCGTTTCGGCGGCGAGGCAGCCGGCGTCAATTACGCAACTGCCGGGTTCTATTAAATTGCACTCTTGGGTACCTTGATCACAGGTTGTCGTACAATCCAGGCCATCGTCGCTACACGAGGCTGCACCGCTGACACAACTGCCGGACTGGCAGGTTTCTTGGCCGTTGCAGAAATCTTGGTCTTCACAGCTGTTGCTGTCATCATCTGACCAGTCCAGGTTGTCGACCGCCGCCAGGCACTCCTGGCACGGATTAGTCGAGTTTAGCGCACCGTCGGCAACACAGGCGTTGTCGATTAAACAAAAGGCCGGATCGAGCAAGTTGCATTGCTGGGTGCCTTCATCACAGGTAGCCGTGCAAGCCAGGCCATCGTCACTACAGGGGGCCAAGCCGGCCTGGCAGGTGCCGCTTAGGCAAGTCTCGGCTCCATTGCAAAACGAGCCATCAGAACAGTCGTTGCTGTCGTTGTTGGTCCAGGCTGTTTGATTTGAGTTCGGATCACATTCTTGACAGGGATTGATCGGGTTCAAAGCTCCACCCGAGTAACATTCGCCATCGATCATGCAAGCGCCCTGACCGGATCCGCTGACATTGATTGTCCAGGTGTACTCGTCGATCAGCAACTGGCTGAGATCTTCTCTAACCAGGGTAGTCCCGTCGGCCACCTCGACTCTGATTGTATGGGAGCCGTCGCCGAGGGTCATGGCATCGGCCGCAAACTGAGTGACTCCAGTGGCCTCGATTGACCCGTTGACCCGCCAGGTGATTAGCATGCTGTCCGGAATAGGCTGCGGATAGGCGACCGTCAGGGTCTGGTTGTCACAAGCACTCAAGTTGACCGGCGAATTGGGAGTCGTACTGTCGATCGGGTTGACCGTGTCGTAGGCCGATAGCACCATGGCCTGGGAACAAATATCGCAAAAAGCGGGACCCAGCGAGCGCATCATGCAGTTCTGGCGAGACCGGTAAACGCCGGACGACTGATAACGGGCGCCCTCGAATAAACCCACCACTGCAGCATATGGCGCTGTTTCCGGGGTTGGCACCGGCGTTGCGGCGTCGATCCAGATGTTCCATTTGATCTCTTCGCGAAGCGTGCGAATGGTGACATTGGGTTCGGGACAATCGCTTACTGCACTGCAGTCGGGATAGCCCGGATAAGCGGTCTCGTATTCATCCGCCAGACCGCCGAACGAGTGGCCGAACTCATGTTTGGCAATATCCGGGGCCAGTGAATTTACAGAAAAAGTCGCGATACCGTTGCTGTAGCCGGCCCCGCCATATTTGGTGTCGTTGACCATGACAAAAATGACGTCGTATTCCGGTGCGTCGGCGGCAGCCACCGAAAATACTGCGCCTGTATTTACACACAGAAGCCGTTCAATGCCGCCACAGTAGTAATAGGCGCCCAGGGCGGTATCGCGATCGGCCCCGTAGACGCCCCCGTCGGCCCCGTTGTCGTTGGAGATCACATGGATCAGCTTGACATTGAAGAAATTCTGGTATTGGCCGAAAGGGGCTGCTGCCCAGAAGCCGCCCAGGAACCAGGTCGCGTCGCTGGACATCTTGTCTTGATCGACGTCACGGTAGCCATCGCCCATGACAACGATGTCGAAACGGATACTCGGATCGCCGTTGTCCTGGATGACGTCGACGTCATAGGCCCCGGCCCCGAGCGGGGCCAACACAACAGCCGCCAGTATCAGGTTTCTGGCTTTCATGGCTGGGCTGCCCAATCCGGGAAGGTTGTCGAACCGATCTTCTCATAAGCGGTTTTAGGCGGTTTGGATTTACGCTTATAACCCGGTTTCAGAGCATGAAAGGATATCTGCTCGCCCTTAATAAGCGGCAGCCTGATTGTGAAATGCAGCGGTTCTTTGATCTTCAAGTGATGCGAATCGATTTTGGACGGATCTTTCGGATTGACAAACTCGCCGCGCAGCTCGGTCGGGTCGTTGAGGTAGGTCTCGAACAGGACGGCCCCTTTAATGTTGCTGACAGAAACTCGCCAGGCATAGAACCGCTTTGTGTCGCGCTGTTTCGGCAAGGGATAGCCGACCAGGGTTGTGTGCTGGACATGAAATCCGGTTTTGTCTTTGACTACCTGTATCAACAGGTGTTGCTGGTCAGCCTTCTTACCCGGATCGACAGCTAAGCTCGAACCGCTCAGGCTCAAAAACAGTCCGGCAAATAAAATCCAGCTCAATATTTTCATGCCTACTCCTTGGCTTTTGTTGTGGCCGGTCCTTCGATCACCGAGGGGGCTTTTTGGTGACTGCGGCTCAGCATCAGCCAGCCGGCCATTCCGCCCAAAAGTGCTATTCCGCCCGGGCCGCGTCCGGTTAGTAAAAGAGTAGCGCTTTTAGCTTTCAGGTTTACTTTGGTTTTGACTACTGGAGGTTTGCTTCCCAAGAAAGTTGTTATCAGGTACTTGTGAATGGCGCTTCGTTGAGTGACCAGAGTTTCGATGACGTCTTTTTCTTCCTGGCCCAACTCCAGACCCAATGAGGCAACCGGATCGAGCGACGACAGAAAAGCTTCAGCCATAATCAAGAAACCCTCGGCCGCCTGATGATAGGCCGATATCATTCGGCCGCTACCGTCGAGGATTCCGCCCCAGGCTTGTACGTACTGCTTTTTGCTGGCCAGCACCTTGATCTCGGCGCCTTTGTAAGTCAATCGGACGGAACCACCTTCGAGACTAGTGAACAGCGGACGCAGCAAGGGTTCGGCTTCATCTCTGATTTCGTTACGTATGGTTTCATTGAGCTTGAAAGCAAACATCAGGTAGGTTTTCTTATCATGGCTTTTCAGAAGCGTTTGCATGGCTTTATGTCGGTGTTTTTTCGCCAGGGCCATTTCCACCCATTGCTGATCGCCGAAAAGAACGGTGCCGTTCTTTGTTCGAGCGGCCACCTGGGGTCCGGAACTGCCGCCCTGCTCGATGATATACAGATCTCCCTTGGGCTGAGCTCCGCTCATATTGATCAAGGCCTCGAATGTCTTTTGCGGGATTCTGTCTCCGACTATGATCAGGCCGCGTTCTCCCTTCTCGGGATCAACACTAAAGCAGACGGTGATGTAGCGGATGTCCTTGAACGGGTCGAGGCCGAATTTGTCGACTTCGTTCATTAACATTTGCTTGCCCATTCGGATCGCCTGGGCGCCTTGCTGCAGGGCCGCGGATTTTTTTATGAAAGGTGCGGCCAGCAGTTTATCAAGGCCCTTGTTCATGCCCTGGCCGATCGAAGCGACATCGGCTGTGATAACAAACATCGCATCGGCCGGGACGTGCTGAAAGATCTTGTTGGCCCTGGCCGGCTGGCCGTAGGGGGCTTCCGGGGAGAAAAAGAAGAGTAATAAAATCAATTCCATGGCTGCCACGATCTACCTCCTGATTTACCCCAAGGCTTTCTTTCTGGCTGCTTGCTGGATGGCGGTCCGGACATTACCGCTCTTAGCCAGCGCGCGAATATCGCTCTTGGGAAGTTTGGAAAGCAATTGCAGGGCTTCTTTCATCGGGGTTTTTGGGTTTCTCACCAGATTACGACAGACGGTTGCCGACCGGTTCCATTCACGGCTCTTGGCGATCGTCCGCAAGACATCCGGATTGACCGACGGCATCTTCGAGATTTGTTCGATCTCGTCTAATGTTATTGCTGGATTTCTCATGACAAACGGGTGGATCGTTTTATTACGGTCGCGAATCAAGAGCATCCGCATATCTTTTCTACTGTGTAGACAGGCCTGACGTTTTTGAGCCACGCTCATTTCAGCAATCTGCTGCTGCAGGTTCTTATTGCGGGTAACCCGGTCGGGCTCTGTTTGTCCAGGCGTGCTCACTATTGGATCTTGTCCCAGGTCGACCGCCGAATCGGATGGCAGCGCCTGCTCACATTTTTCTACAAGTTGCTTGATTATTGCCGACGTTTCAGCCCAGAACTGGACTGCCAAACCCTGCCCGGGCAGAAACTGAACCACCTCGCCGCTCAGTTCGAATTCCTCGTCGTCGGGCGCAACAATCCTGATCAGAACTGCTGTGAACTGGGCCAGTTCGTAGTCGGTCTTGAGCAGCAGGCCCTGCATCAAAATTTGCTGGCGGCAATCTTGCTGATATTTCTTTACGCTTACGTACTTGATGATGAAAGTCGGCTGCTCCATGAGCAAACATAATTACCCTTTACGCCTGGATTTGCAATGCTGGCGTGGCCAGCCTGCCGGACTTGCGGTCTTGGCCATGTGTGATACGATTTGCCCGGAGACAATCATGAGCAACCAGCGTTATAAAATCCTGGCCGTGGACGATGAAGAGGACGTTCTCGACGTACTCGAGCGAGCTTTAGAAGATGATTACCAGGTCTATACCGCTCCGAACGGTGAGAAGGCCCTCGAGATACTCGAACAAGAGCCGGCGATCGATCTGTTGATTACCGATCAGCGCATGCCGCAGATGTCGGGCGTCAAACTACTCGAAGAAGCTAAAAGGATCAATCCGACTATGGTCCGGATCATCTTGACCGGCTATACCGAACCTGGGGATCTGATCGATGCCATCAATCGTGGAGAAGTGTATCGCTACATCACCAAACCCTGGGATTTGAACGATCTGCTGCTCACAATTAGGCAGGGGCTCGAGAGTTATCAATTGCGCAAGGACAAAGAACGCCTGCGAAACGACCTCGAGCTGCGACTGAATGCCATGACGGTTTTTCTCGATTTGAGTAAGGAGGCTGTCAGGGCAAGGTCATACGAGGAAATCATTCAAGCGGTGGTGAAGTATTTGCCTTATATCGTGACATTCGATGCTTGTGCATCGCTATTTGAGCAGGAAGCCAGCGGTAAAGTGTTACTCAATATTCACTGCCGCCGTTCATTACATGAGCAAGCTCTGTTGGAACTGCGCTCGAATGTGCTCGAAACCTATCACCAGATCAGTGGACACAAGATCGAAGAAAAAGATGTATTGATTCAGTTGACCGGTGAACGCAGTGCCCCAGATGAGGAGCCTTCTCCTTTTGAATCCAGCGTGCAAGTTACCTTGAAGACCGAGGGTGAGATAAGCGGGCTAATCCAGCTCGTCTCGGTGAATAGGGATGTTTTTCGAGAGGATACTCGTCAGCTACTGGACATCCTGGCCAACCAGACTTCCGATATTATTCGGGGCCTGAAGAAACAACTCTTGACCGAGCGGCAACGGCTCGAGCTGATGGTTCAGAGCCTGGCTGACGGTGTGATCATGGTCGATGAACAGGATCGCGTTTTTGTGATCAATCCGGCCGCCAGGAAGCTGCTGCATCTTCCACCTGACACGCTGGTAAGTACGCGTTATCTGAAAGATACGCTGGGGTTTTATCCCTTCGAGCTGGTGCGTGGCTGGCAGGCCGAAGAAGGTTCGATGGTTAAGGAAGAAATTCAAGTGTTCGATCGGTTTCTGCACTCGATTGTCTCACCGGTAACCGTGGGCAACAAACTTGTCGGGGTGGCCGTCGTATTGCGCGACATTACCGAAGAGAAGGCTTTAGATGACCGCAAAGAGGAATTCGTCTCGATCATCAGTCATGAACTTCGAACCCCGCTAACAAGTATCGGTGGGGCTCTGGATTTACTCCTAAATCGATTTGCCGGTGATATTAACTCCAAGCAAGAGCGTTATCTCAGCCTGGCCAAGGGCAGCTGCGATAAACTCAATATCATCATTGATGAATTGCTTGACCTGCGAAAGCTCGAACAGGGCCGTATGAAGATGGAAATGCGCCGGGTTGACCTGAGTCACCTGGTCAGAGATGCCGCCGAAAACTATCAGGCCGCGGCCATTGAGCGCGGAGCGGAACTCAAAATCGTTATGGCAGATCAGAAAGTTCCCGTCCGGGGAGATCGCAACCGGTTGCATCAAGTCTTGAACAATCTACTGTCCAATGGATTGAAATTTGCCGTACAGGGCGGACTGATCCAGGTATCACTTTTCCAAACCGCAGCAATGCCCGGGCTGGTGGGGGTCTGTGTATATAACGACGGGGCCGAAATCGAGGAACAAGATCATCAGCGGATTTTCGACAAGTTCGAGCAGGCTCGCAGTGGTCGGGCAGGGGCGGTATCCGGTTCCGGGCTCGGGCTAAGTATCTCAAAAAGTATTATCGAAGCGCATGGCGGACATATCTGGGTGGAAAGCGGCCGGGGTGAAGGCACCCGCTTCATCTTAACCTTACCGCTGGAAGAAGAGGAAATCGAACCAACTATCGAGGAAATACCCGGCTTGACCGAAGCGGCTGTAAAGATGAAATTCAAGTCGCCGCCACGCGTGCTGGTCGTCGATGACGACCTTGACACAGCCTATGTGATCAAGGGCCTGCTGATTTCTCAGGGATACAGTGTCATGCTGGCCAATAGCGGCGATCAGGCCCTCAGCCTGGCTCGCGAAAGACATCCGGATCTGATCATCATGGATATCCGTATGCCCAATCTCGACGGACTACAGGTGACCGAAATTTTGCAGCACGACCCCGAAACCAGAGAGATTCCTGTCTTGGTAGTTTCGGTGACGGGTTCAGAAGAAGATGCCTATCGAGTCGGCGCGTCGGCCTACCTGCCAAAGCCGGTTACACTCGAACGGTTGAAAACAACTGTCGGCAAATTGCTTGATTCAAGCTCTTTGGTCACGCGCATGTTCACTGTGCTTATTGTAGACGACGACCCGGCCATCCGAGCGGTCTGTAAAGAAGTTCTGGAAGGTCAGGGTTATTCGATTCTCGAGGCCGAGTGTGGGAGTGAAGCGCTGGAAATATTATCCAAAAACACAGTTGACGCTATCTTACTCGATTTAATGCTGCCCGATTTCGACGGGTTCCAGGTAACTGAAAAAGTCAGATCCGAACGTTCTACCGCCGATATTCCGATCATCTTCATTAGTGCCCGCGGCAAGACTTTCGATAAAGTCAAAGCTTTTAAAATGGGGGCCGATGATTACATGGTTAAACCTTTCGACGCCCTCGAGCTTGGCGCCCGAGTCGACACGGTTATCAAGCGTAAAGAACGTGAAATGGACTCGAGTCCGAACACCAAGCTGCCGGGCAGCGTGTCTGTCGAAAAGGAACTCAACCGCCGCCTGGTCTCGGGTAAGCCGTTTTCATTGTGCTACCTCGATCTCGACAACTTGAAGGCATTCAACGACTATTATGGGTATGCCAAGGCCGACGGAGTCATTCAGCAAACTGGAGATTTGATTCGCAAGGCTGTCGAAAATCTGGGTAATTCAGCAGATTTTGTAGGTCATATCGCCGGGGATGACTTCGTTTTGATTACAACTCCCGGTAAGCTCGAAGAGATCGGCCAGGAGATAATCAGCAGTTTTGATCGTGTCATACCCCTTTATTACCATGTCGGCGATCGGGAGCGCGGTTTCATTGAAGCCGAAGATCGTTTTGGTCAGATGCGCCAATTCAAGATCATGTCGATTTCCTTAGCGGCCGTGAATGTCGAACCGGGACATTATCGTTCGCATGCCGAGATCGCCGAGCGGGCCGCTGAGTTGAAAAAGAAAGCCAAATCAGTGGAAGGTAGTGTGTTGGTCCAGGATGATGAGGACCAGGCTGATACTCAATCATGAAACTTTACCACCAGTTGATTCTCTTTGTACTGGCGGCCACGGCTATACCGCTCCTGGTGGGATTTGTCATTTTGCGTCACAACGAAGGCCAACTGGAAGAACGTCTGCTTAGTTCACGGGCTGAATCGGCCACCCGGCTGGCCGAGGTTGTCCAGCGCGAAATGAAAGAAGTATTCGAGCGAATTCAGGATGCCCTCGGTTACGCATCGATCGAAGACATGTCCGACGAAGAGTTGACCGGTTTGTTGGGTATTTTGTACAAGCAGAGCGAAGATATCATTCAGGTAGCTCTGCTGAATCAGGCCGGTGACGAACTCATTCCCGGAGTCTATCTCGACCATCCTGAACGCTATCCCGAGTACGCCGGGCGCCTGAGTGTGTCTAAAAAGGAACATGCTCACTTCGTCAGCCAACTACCGCTGGAAAAATCAAACACGGTTGCGCCCGGTAGCGTTGTGCTTGGAATACCTCACCTGATTGAGAGGCATGCCAGTATTGGAATTTCATTCGTTGTTCCCAGGTTGTTGGCTTCAGGCAAAAAGCGCTGGCTGGCAGTCGTCGAGCTGTCACTCGAGCCGATCATCAGGCGCGTACTCGAAACCGGAGATACGCGCGGCTGGAGCGCTAAGTTGGTCGACGAACAAGGAAAAGTGATAGCCGATCCTGAGCGAGATAAGATTATTGCCAGGGTCGACCAGTCCGGTTTAGAGGTCATGGCTCGTATGCAGGCCACACCCCAGGGTGCATTTTTCGA
This sequence comes from Deltaproteobacteria bacterium, assembly GCA_019307065.1. Classification (GTDB taxonomy): domain Bacteria; phylum Myxococcota; class B64-G9; order B64-G9; family B64-G9; genus JAFDKH01. Next base: position 5,919 of record JAFDKH010000102.1, on the reverse strand, counting down.
AAAAGACTCTTTAACCGCTTTTGCGGTCGTGCCCCAATTGGACTGGGGAGTAGTAATTACGCAGTCGCGCTTTGAAGCCCTGTCCGAAGTAAGAACCACCCGGCGAATAACCGTGATCTGGACGAGCATTTCAATACTGGCGCTGTTATTGCTGGGTGGGTTGTTCACCGGCCGCATAACCAAGAACTTGAGGCAGCTTCTAAGCACTGCCGAAGAGTTTAGCAAAGGCAACCTGGATTCCAGAGTTGCAGTACACTCTAAGGACGAAGTTGGATTATTGAGTCGCACTTTCAACCGCATGGGAGAAGACCTTAAAGCTTCTCGAGAAGAGATCGAGGCCTGGAATCGCGAACTGGCTCAGCGGGTCGAGGAAAGAACCCGCGAACTCAAGATTGCATCAGAGCGTCTACTGGAAACCAGTAAACTGGCTGCTATCGGCCAACTCGGTGCCGGAGTGGCTCACGAGATCAACAATCCGCTGGTGGGTATCCTCGGAAATGTTCAGATTTTGATCAATAAGTTTGATGGTCCCGAAAAGCAGGTGGAAATGCTTTCAAAAATCGAATCGGCCGCCAAACGCTGTCGGGAGGTTACCCAGAATTTATTGCGCTTCTCCGAGCAGGAAGAAGATTCTGAACATGTTGAAGTAAATTTGCGGCAGGTGCTCGAAGATGCCTATTCGTTGACCGAGCAGCAACTGCAAGACCAGGATATTACGACCAACTGGAAGATCGAATCCGAAAATAAGGTAATCGGCGACCATCGTCAGCTGATGCGTGTGTTTCTCAACCTTTTTGCAAATGCCAGGACTGCCATGAATAAAGGTGGCAACCTGACGATAGCGATGCGCCTAACCGGGGAGGGAATGGTTCGAGTCGATATCAGCGACACCGGCAAAGGTATAGATGCCGGCCAACTTGACAGAATCTTCGAGCCGTTTTTCACTACCAAGGATGTCTGGACGAATACCGGGCTGGGTCTCTCGGTGGCCTATCGAGTTGTTTCGGATCATGGCGGACAGATTTCTGTCGAGAGTGAACCGGGTTCGGGCAGCGTTTTTTCGGTATTACTTCCGGCTAATGGGGTAGCGGTTTGAGAGATCGACTATTGTTCATCGTGGCCGTTGCGGCCTTTATCATAGCGGTGCCGCTAGTCTACTACCTGATGTTCGAACGCGGTCTATCAGTTACAGAACCAAAGGAGATAATACCAAAAGCCACTGATGGCGGTGCAGCGACTGAGCCGGTCGCTAAGCCGGATGAACCCGTCTCGATTGTCCCGTCAGCTCTGTCGCTTACTGAAACGGAGGGAAATGTCGAGATCGGTCGGGCAGGCCGAGACTGGCAGCCAGCTGAAATAGGTACTGTATTGAGCTCCAGGGATCGCATTAGAACTGATCCGACCGCCCGGGCGGTTTTGGCTATGCCGGGGGTTTTCTCAGTCGAATTGGATTCCTCCTCGGAATTCGAGGTCAAGAGTCTGACCGATACCGTATCCAGGTTTTTACTGGAAGATGGAATGATCTCGGCTGAGGTTGTGGACAATCCCGACAAGTTGTTTGAGGTGGAAGCTGCTGATTCGCTTGCGCGTACTAGTGGCGGCAGCTTCAAGATGAGTAAAAACAAACAGGGCTTGGTGGCACTCGGTACAAGCCGCGGCACCGTCGAGGTTCAAGCGGCTGGTAAAATCATTCAAGTTCGCAAGGGTTTCCTGACTCGGATTGCCAAGGGTAAACCTCCTCAAGATCCAATCAAGGTGCCGTCAAATCTTTTTCTCAAGGTGCGCTGGCCCAGGAAGAAGGAGATGTCTGCGCGTCAGTTGGTTTTATCAGGCAAGACCACTTCGGGTTCTCGAGTCAGGGTTGGAGGGACCGTGGTCATCGTCGACTCAAAAGGCAGGTTTCGAAAGGTGTTGGCCCTCAAGGAGGGGGCCAACCGGGTTCAAATCGAAGCTTATGATGTCGGTGGAAACCGAAATATTAAAATATCTCCAAAAATAGTCGTGGATACACGGGGGGATTCTTTTCAGATTCGTACATCACCGGAAATGTGGGAAAAAAATAAGAAAAAATAATGGATTTCTTGCAAACCACGGTTGACAGACTGACCTATTTCAACTAAAATATAATTAGTAGAAAAAAAATCGGAGATGCCATCCGATAAAGGCAATCCAGAATGTTTCTGGAGCGCAAAGCCCTGCACCTTGTGGGTGAAAAGGGTTACCGAAGATGGCAAGTGGAAGAAAAAACGGACCCCGGCGAATCATTCCTGGTTAATCAGGAGTATTTCGCCGTTTCATTTTAACGTAGGCAAAAACGGTTTCAACACGAGGAGCGAAAAACGATGAAGACGAAAATTATTCTGGTCGTCGTAGCTGTGCTCGTTGGCGGGTTGATTGGCGGAGAGGCTCTGGCCTACAGGTTCGAAGGTTCAGAGTCGCAACTGACTACGGATGTGGCCGATCAATTCGACCCATCCATCTCCGGGGCCGTTACGGTCTACACTGATCGCCGCAATGCCGATGCCGATATTTACATGTACGATATCGAGTCGGATACGGAAATGCAGATCACTTCCGGTGGAGGCGACCAGTTTTTCAACGACATCTCCGATGATTTGGTCGTCTATACCGATTTCGGCCTGGGTAACGCTGAAATCTTTATGTATGACATTGTCAGTGGTGACACTACCCAGATCACCGATGACCCGGCCAACCAGCGAAACCCGGCTATAAGCGGCCAGTTAATCGTCTATGAAGATGACCGCAACGGCGATTACGACATCTACTTGTTCGATGTGAGCAGTATGACCGAAACCCGTCTGACCGATGACCCATCCCATCAGCGCAACCCTGCTATTAGCGGCACGGTTGTCGTCTGGGAAGACTACCGTAACGGCAACGCCGACATTTACATGCTGGATCTCAGCGGGGGAGTAGAGACCCAGGTCACCAATGATTCAGGCCAGGATCGTGAACCGGACGTCGATGATGGCACGATTGCCTTCGGGTCAAACCGGAATAGCTTGGGAGACATTTTCTTATACACGATTAGTAACGGCGATCTGAACGTCATCACTTCGAGCAGTGACTATCAACGCAACCCGGCCATCTCTGGCGACTATGTCGCTTATGAAAGCTATGCCGGCGGAGATGCCGATATCTGGATCTACAGTCTGGCTCTGGGAGTGGCCGAGCAGGCTACCATTGATCCAGCTGAACAATACTTGCACGATCTGAGCGGCAATCGCCTGGTATTTACCGACAATCGTAACGACAACCTGGATATCTATTTGTTTGAGTTTATATTCGATGATCCGGTTGCTGGTGAAGGTTGCGACGATCCGGGTGCCATCGTCGCTTTCGGGCCGCGGGTCTACACTCGAGGCTACGGACAGCCATATCTAAGCCTGCATGGTTTTGCCGGCCCGGGAATCGCGGGCGATGGAATTGTTTGTATAGCCAATGGGGACGAAGACGGCGACAACCTGGTTACCAGCGCCCTGGTGGCGATCAACGGAGATTTGTTGGCCGGCCCGGGTGACTTCGGCCAGGATGTCGAAAGTCTTCAATTGCCGGTTGAGTTGCGCGATGCCAACACGATTGGAGTTCAGTTGCGCGGCAAACCTGGCAGTACTTTCACCTTGCGGGTTATCCTGATCCCGCCTCCCGAAGACCCGGTCATCATTACTTGCTCAACGAGCGACCCGGCTGCCGGTGGACTAGCGACCGCGATGATGTTCCTGTTGCTGCTGCTCTTGCCGCTGGCATTAACGAGAGTACTCAAAAGAGCGCCTAACCGCTGAGTCAACTCTAAAACATTCCAAATTTTCCCCCCTTCATTCTTGACCATGTTCGAACATCACGGTAGCATTTCGCAATAATGCATTGTGCCAATCACCGTCTGTGGAGAATGAGATGAACCTGATCGGCAATGCAGTTGGTTTGAAGGAACTCAAGATAATCAAGGAAGAGAGGAAGGACTTCCTCAGATTCTTGATAACTGAAGCCAAGACGAGTTTCGGCCGCTCGGCAACCTTCAAGGGCTCTGACGGACGCACTTGGCTCCTGAGGTATCATGGCCAGCGCAACGAACTCGAGGTTCAGCTCAACGAGGAGGAGCCCGAGCGTCTATGATCGGGCCACATTTTTCCAGTCAGGAGATCTTATGCCTTTTTGCCCGGTTTGTCTGTCTGAATTCAGAGAAGGATTCACTCAATGCAGTTCCTGCGACGTTGACCTGGTAGACCAGCTACAAGAAGAAATGGATTTGTCCGAGGAGAGTATTCGCCAGGCGCTCGAGGGCAAGGAACTGGTTCCGGTGACCCGCGGGGACCTCGAAGTAGTCAAAGAGACACGCGACCTGTTATCCAAGAACAGGCTGGCCTCTATCATCGTCGACGACGACCAGGAACCGGTTCATCCGGGTGCTCCCCGGCGAGTAGTCCTGGTGGTTAATAGCGATGATTTACAAACGGCCGCAAAAATATTGGGGGACAAGTTTCAGAAGATGGTCAAAGATGAGGGGCAGGAAATCGACGAGTTGGTCTACGATGTCTGCCCGGCTTGCCAAACAAAAGTTCCCGAAAACACGGAGGAGTGCCCCGAATGCGGGCTCTTCGTTGGGAAAGCCTGATATTTCTATTTGTTGTTGTCGGTTTCGTTCCGGCCGTTGAGGCTCAAGGGGCGCAGCGAGGCCTCGAGTTTCTTCCGCCCGCCGGCTGCCTGCCGGCTGATAGCGGGCCGGCTTTTAATGTCCATGTCTACGTTTGGGGTTGCACAGACAAGCCGGGTAAGTTGACTCTCGTGACCGAATGGGGTTCATTCGGGCCCCCCGAAGAAGTCGATCCCGGCTTGTATCGAGCTCGATTTACTCCCGAATTAGCCAAGCAGCGAAAGACCGTCACTTTCAAAGGTAGTTTCAAGACTAAGGGCTTGACCATCCAGGGCAGCATAGATCTGCAACTGTGCTCTCACCCCGTCGGTCGGGTTGTGGTACGGGCTGAACCCGAGCGGTTGTTGGCCGGAGAAGGACAGCAGGCCTACTTGCATATTCAGGTCTTTGATTCGGCCGGCAAACCGCAACCAGGCCTGCCGCTGGAAATTACGACAAATGTCGGCAAGATCAAATTCCAAAAGGATCTGGGCGATGGCAAGTACCAGGCTGTCTTCTTACCGCCTGGTGACCCGTTTCCTCAAGTGGCCAACGTAGTAGTTGCCAGTCCGGTTGGCGCCCGGCTTGATCGGGTTGCAGTCGCGCGGGTTGTAATACCAATAACCGCCAGGATCGAGCTTCCGGGCAAGACCGCTGTGGGAACCCGCATGAAAATGACAATCGCCGGGCGGACTTTTGGGCCTGTTGAAGCCAATCAGCGCGGCGAATTCAAGATGCCGATCCTGGTGCCGCCGGGCTATGGCAAAGGCAAAGCAACGTCTATTGATCGGGTCGGCAACAAGAAGAGCCGTTGGGTAAACCTGTTTTTACCCGAAACCAACCAGTTGGGAATATGGGCCTATCCGATCGAGCTACCGGCTGACGGTCGCTCGCGGTCTCGCCTGTTGGTTACGACAATCGACCCCTACGGGGCCCCAACGGATATGGGCTCGGTCAAAATCGGCGCCCGGGCCGGAAAGATTGGTCAGGTCAAGCGGGTAGCCAAGGGGCTCTATGAGGCCTATTACATAGCCCCAGCGCGTGTCTCGGGCGGCAAGGACAGGGTCGAGGTTGTATTTCCGGGTGGAGGCCAAAAGAGTCACGCCAGCGTTGAAATTCGCCTGTTGCCCGGTCCGGCCGAAAGCTTGTCTCTCGAAGTTCCGCAAGTCCTGGCCGCCGATGGGCGTAGTCAGGCCGAGATCACCGTCAAGGTAAAGGACTTAGCCGGAAACCCTGTTGAGGGACTGTTGCTGAAGTTCACAGCAACA
>JAFDKH010000101.1 GCA_019307065.1 Deltaproteobacteria bacterium | reverse complement strand
AAGACAGGCGCAAGACTCGCTTTGAACAAGGACAATCCGGCGACTCCGCGCGGCACCCGCCAAGGCCTGAAAATATAATAAAGAATAGAATAGAGTAGATTCGCATATCAGCCTTCTTGGAACATTTACTACGCTGTCAGCGATATCTCAAGAAAAAAATAACCAGAAATAACCAATAATAACTATACCAATTATCGTTGGATCAAACAGAGTCGGGGCGCTTAGATCCGCAGGCCGAAAAACAACCTCCATAGCAGCGATCCGACGCCCTTTTGGGAAAGTAGCCGCTTGACCATCAGGGGCCGCTTTTGAGGTTCGGCCGAGCCGATGCGCCGGGCCAAACCGTAGACCAGGTGCTTTCTCAAGGAGAGCATGTAGGTGTTCATCAAGACAGCCTGCCGATCCTGGAGCTTGCCGGTCTGGTCAGAGAACCAGCGGATCTGCTCCATGAACTTCGCTAACTGGGAATCGAGATGCTTGAGATCTTCGTGCTCGGCCTGGTTTTTCCAGATGGCGGTGGGAAGCCTGAGCCGCTCCCCCACCGGCTTGAACTTGAGCCGGGCCTTGTTCCACAATCCCTTGGTGCCCCCGGACTGGTGATTGCGGGCGAAGATCTCCTTGGCCGGGCCGTAGGCGGTCACCATCCGGGTGTGGCCCAGCTGCAGGGTCTTGAGCGCCTCCACGTACGACTTGCAGATGTTGAGCAAATCGGTCGCCACGCGTTCGGCCTGCTCGCTGAGCAGGTGCCCCTGGGACCCGGCCACCGGCTGGCCGGTAACGCCGTCTAAGATATTCTCGCATTCCTTCCAGGCGGCCCGGGCCATGCCGGCCGAGGACCGCTTGATCGAATCGCTGATCCCCAGGGCCATCTGTTTCGGGGAAGTGGACTTGAACATGGAGGGGAAGAAGTTCACCACCCGCCGCATGAACATGTTGAGGTCTTCTGACTTTTGGTGCTCGGGAAAGGGCCGGCGCACCACCTCGCGTAGCACTGCATCGTACTTACAAGCCGACTCCAGAAGCAGCTGGGCCTGGGTAAGCTTGGGCACCACCCCGGACTGGATCTGCCGGTCGATCCAGCCTTCGATCCGTTTTCGCTTCTTCAAAAGACGCAAGAAGGGATTCTTGGCCTTGCAGCCCTTGCACTTGAAGTCCCACAGGCACAGCTTAGCGCCGCAGGCGCAGGAGATCTCCAGCTTGGCACCCCAAGCCTCGTCGGAATCAAGAGCAGTCTTACGCAGCGGACCGGCTGTCATTGGCCCGACACTCTAGCACAACGCAGCCGGTTGACAAAAAAGCGCCGTTTCAATGCTGCTTCTCAGCGAAAATCACGGGAGGGAATCGTCTGATCTGATTCTTCATCGAGGGACTCGAACTCTTTCCCGCGCAGGTGAGTAACCCCGTCACGACGTTCGAGATGACCCGCGACAAGCAAGGCCGAGGACATTATCACGGTCAGACGGTTTTTTTCGTACAAGTCCGGCGTAATGACTACATTGACGAAGCCGCTTTCGTCTTCGAGAGTGACGAAACACATTCCCTTGGCGGTCGGGGGACGCTGACGGATGATCACCTGTCCGGCCACCTTGACCCAATTGCCGTCGCGGCACTTATCCAAAGAAGCCGCCGGCAGGACTCCCGCCTTTTGCAGCTGCGGGCGCAGGTGCGTAATCGGATGCGGGCCAACCGTCATACCCGAGCCGCGGTAGTCGGCTGTGGTTCGTTCCCGGGCGCTCATCTCGCGTAAGGGGCTCTTGTCGTCGGCCAGCGGCAGACGAGCCAACAAGCCCTTGTTGGAAGTATCCAGGCTGGACACTTGCCATAGGGCCTGGCGCCTTCTGAGCCCCAAACTTCCAAAGGCACCCAACTCGGCCAAAACATTGAGTTCGTTTTCCCTCAGGCGACAACGGCGCTGAAAATCTTTGACGTCCACAAAACTCCCAGCCAGTTGTTCGGCCTCGATTCGCAGGCCGGCTTCTTTACGCAACCTGGTTACAAAACGCAGTCCCAGGCGCACGGCACCATCGGGCTCGATCCGACATTTCCAGCCGGAGTGACAGATATCAATCTCGCGTACGGTCTGGCGGTGGCGCTTGGCATCCTTGACCAGGCTGGCCGGATGATAAAACCCCATCGGCCAGGCATTCAGCAAGGCACAGGTGAAGGCCGCCGGGTGATGGGCCTTGAGATAGGCCGAGGCATAGACAATCAACGCAAAAGATGCCGCGTGGGACTCGGGAAAACCGTACAGCCCGAAAAACGAACTGAATGATTCGATAATCTCATCAGCGGCTAAATCACCAATCCCGCGCTGCAGCAATCCTTCCCGAAGCATTTTTTCGTAGCGAATTTTTTGTTCGTTGGAACGCCGGTGACTCATGGCGCGTCTGAGTTCTTCGGTCTGCCTGATCGAAAAGCCGGCCGTCTCCATTGCAATCCGCATGGCCTGCTCTTGAAACAAGGGGATCCCGAGGGTGCGCCGCAGGATCGGCTCGAGAGACGGATGCGCATAACGCACCGGCTCACGTCCGGCCCGACGGTTTAAGTAAGGGTGAACTTTCTTGCCGACGATAGGACCCGGGCGAATAATAGCCACTTCCACAACCAGATCGTAGAAGCAGCGCGGTTTCATTCGTGGCAAGGTATTCATCTGGGCCCGACTCTCCACTTGAAACACGCCGACCGTATCCGCGCGCTGCAGCATGGCATACACCTTGGGATCATCCTGGGGCAGATGGGCCAAATCGATCTCGACTCCTTCGTGCGCCCTGACTAAGGGGATGGCTTCTTCCAGGGCTTTGAGCATTCCCAAGCCGAGCAAGTCGACCTTGATGATCCCCAGGTCGCCGCAATCATCCTTGTCCCACTGGATTACCGTCCGATCGGTCATGCCGGCCGGTTCAACAGGCACGACTTCGTCCAGCCGGCCGGCTGCAATAACCATCCCGCCGCTATGCTGACCCAGATGCCGGGGCAAGTGCTGGATCTCGTGACTGAGGTCAACCAGGAGTTTCACGCGTTTGTCGCCTGCATCCAGACCGGCCGCAGCCAGCTTGCAATCCAGCTCGGCCCCGCGACTGACTGCCAGCATTTGAGCCAGGTGTTTTTCGCTCAAGCCCAGAACCTTGCCGACTTCCCTAACTGCACTGCGACGCCGGTAGGTAATTACGTTGGCAGTCATGGCGGCTCCGTGCCGTTTGTAGCGCTGGTAGACGTACTGGATGACTTCTTCGCGCTGTTGACCCGAGGGCAAATCTAGATCGATGTCGGGCCACTGGCTGCGCTCTTCGGACAAGAAACGCTCGAATAGAAGATCCATGCCGATCGGATCAACCGCAGTTATGCCCAGGACGTAACAGACCGCGCTGTTGGCAGCCGACCCCCGTCCTTGAACCAGAATGTTTCGCTCACGGCAGAAACGACACAGATCCCATACCAAAAGAAAATAACCGGACAGAGAGAGTTTGGCGATCAAGGCCAACGGTAGCCCAGGTTCTCGAGAGTAAATTGACAGCGTTCGGCTACTCTGCGCGTATTTTCTAGCGCCTGGGGAAGATCGGCGAAGATCGCCGCCATTTGTTCGTGAGACTTGAGGTAGCGCTCGGAGTTGGCAGACAGGCGTCGCCCGGCCTCGTCCAACTTGACCTTCTGGCGGATACAGGTAAACACGTCTTGTACCCGGCGATCAGCCTGGTTGGCATAACGCACATCATTGGTGGCTACGACTCCTACGCAGACCCGCTCGGCCAAAGCCATCCGGGCTGCGTTGCGCCGGGCGTCTTGCCTTTGCAAGTGCCGATCAACCTCTACCCAGACATCTTTGGCTCCGAAAATTCCTTTGAGCCGATTAAGCAAAGCAACTCCGCGACCCTGCTGCAGATCGTAGTCAAGCACATCTCCAGTCAGGCATAACAGCCCCTCGGCAAATCGCTCGGCTTGCTCGAGAGTCACCACACTTTCGCCTTTGGGTAGTCCTTGGTGACCCAGAGTTATCAGCCGGCACAAATTCTTGTAACCGGTTTGCTTTTTGACCAACAAAAGCAGATGAGCCCCATTATTCAAGGTCAAGTCACTGCCCACCAGAGGACGAATCCCGGCCTGACAAGCCGCCTGATAGAAGCGCGGCGCGCCGTACAAACCATCACTGTCGCAAACCGCTAAGCTGTCCATCTCGAGTCTGGCAGCCGTGGACACCAGATCCTCGGGGGCCGAGGCCGCTTTTAGAAAACTGAAAGCACTTTTGCAGCGCAATTCCACGTAACCGGACATGGCTCTCCATAGTACTGAACACCTGTATAGTATTCAAGGGCTATGACAGCTAAAAAAAGCTACCCAAAAGCTACCCCGTCCCCATATGTTTCACAGTCTTCGGCGCTAGATCTTGCTCCGTCCCCTTAGCTCGTGGTATGAAACCCCGTTATATATTGGGAACATGTCAACTCAATCGGAGGCAGATGATGGCCAAAATCGCCAAGAGTGCCGATCTCGAAAAAGCATTGGACTACAAGGGAAAACTGACCGAGATAATAAATCTTATCCACGAGGCCCACGATATTACCGAGATAATAGTCAATGTCCGTCCCAGGATTCTCGACCTGGTCGAGGCCGAGCGGATCACGATCTACGCTGTCGACGCCCGCAACCAGCAGGTATACAGCCAGTTCATGGAAGGTGACGAGCTCAAAGAAATTCGAGTACCCCGAGATACGTCTTCAATGGTTGGTTTCGTAGCCCTGACCGGGCAGCCGCTGAATATTAATGATGCCTACGACACTGACGAACTCAAGGCCTACCATCCCCGGCTGACCTTCGATTCGAGTTGGGACAAGAAAACCGGTTTTAAAACCAAGCAAGTCCTGACCGCTCCGATCATGTATGAAAAATACCTGATGGGCGTCTTACAGCTGCTCAATCACAAAGATGAAGTAGCTTTTTCTAACGAAGATCTCGAAGCCGCCAAAGAAATTGCCAAGACTCTGGGGATTGCATTTTACAACCGGCGCCGGATGAAACCACGCTCGAGCCCCAATAAGTTCGGTCAGTTGCTCGATAAAGGCTTGATTGCCGAAAAAGCCTTCGAAGACGCCGTTAATTACGCGCGGACCAACAACCTGCCGATCCCCGAAGTCCTGGTTGACAAGTATCGAATCTCCAAAGAAGAAGTAGTGAAAAGCCTGGCGGCCTTTTACAATACCGAATACTTCATATTCGACGGCATGCAGCGTATGCCGGTCGAGTTCCGCGACCGGCTCAAACTAGATTACCTGAAGAACATACAGGTGGCCCCTATAAAAAATGAGTCCAATACTGTCTACGTGGCCATCGAAGATCCATCCGATCTGGCTAAAATCGATTCGATTCGGGTGATGCAGCTGGCACCCCGCCAGAAATTCTTGGTGGCCATGCGCAAAGATATTGTCGACTTTCTCAACTTCTCATACGGGTTAACCGACGACGGACCCATGGGAGACGTGTCCGAAATCCTAGGTGAACTGGAAGATGAAGAGATTGGCGCCGTAGAAGTGCAAGATGATCTCGACCTGGTCGATGACACCGATTCCGCCGTTGTGCGTCTGGCCAATCAGATCATTATCGACGGTTATCAGAAAGGTGTTTCGGATATACACGTCGAGCCGTACGGGCCCAAGGCTCCGACACGTGTACGTTTTCGGATCGATGGAATTTGCCACATCTACCAGGAAGTCCCCCCCAGTCACCGGGCCGCCCTGGTGTCACGCTTGAAGATCATGTCGCATCTGGATATCTCCGAACGGCGGCTGCCCCAGGACGGCAAGATCAAGTTCCGGATGAGGAGCAGGACGATCGAGCTGCGTGTAGCTACCCTGCCAACCGCCGGCGGCGAAGAGGACGTGGTCATGCGAATTCTGGCGGCCTCCAAACCGCTGCCCCTGGCAGAAATGGGTTTTTCTCCGCGCAACCTTGAAGTCTTCAAAGAAATCGTATCGAAACCCTACGGTATTATCCTGTGCGTCGGCCCGACCGGTTCAGGAAAAACCACCACGCTGCATTCGGCTCTGGGGCACATCAACACTCCCGAACGCAAGATCTGGACGGCTGAAGACCCGGTCGAAATCACCCAGCCCGGTCTGCGTCAGGTACAAATGAAACCTAAAATCGGCCTCGACTTCGCGCGGGCCATGCGGGCTTTCTTGCGAGCCGACCCGGACGTAATCATGGTCGGCGAAATGCGTGACACGGAAACCGCCGAGATCGGTATCGAGGCATCCTTGACCGGTCACTTGGTCCTCTCGACTCTGCATACCAACTCGGCCCCCGAGACTGTCACCCGTCTACTCGAAATGGATATCGAGGCTTTCAACTTCGCCGACTCGCTCCTGGGCATCATAGCCCAGCGATTGTTGCGGCGGGTGTGCAAGAAATGTGGCGAGACCTACAACCCATCCGAAGAAGAGTTCAAGTCTCTGATTCAACACTATGGCGGCGCCGATCAGTTCGAGAAGACCGGGATTAAGTTTTCAAAAGATATCGAGCTGAAAAAAGCAGTCGGCTGTCCACACTGTGCCGGAACCGGCTATCGGGGACGAATGGCATTGCATGAATTGATGCTCGGCACCGATCCGATAAAACGCATGATTCAAAAAGGCTCCACGGTCGAGGAACTTCGCAACCAGGCCATAGCCGACGGCATGACAACTTTGATGCAAGACGGTATAGTCAAGGTGTTTCAAGGACAGACCGACTTCTCCCAGGTACGCGCGGTCTGCATCAGATAGATTTACGAGACTACCAGCGCTGACTTAGACGCGCTCAACTTCTCCATCAGCGTAACAACATAGGCGGGACGAACTTCGTTTTCCCAACGCGGATAGCCACCCCGATCGACATAGCCAATCAGTTGCCTGAAGTCTTCACGCTCGAAAACGATTTCAGCCAGGGACACAGTCTGGTCTGCGGCCTGCCAGCCCAGCCGGATGGATTGCGGCCGTCCGAAGCCCTCGATTAACTCGCTGAAAGTCGCCTGATTCTCGGCTCCGTATGGTTTTTGCTTGAAACCTTGCGGCTCTTTCGGGAAAGGAAACTTGCGGTAGCTGGCCCCGATGAACCCGGACAAATCCACTCCCTGAATAGCCGCATTGATATTTCCAACCTTGCTAGGGTCGTCAATCAGCCAGCCGGGCAAAGATGTTTCAAAAGCTGCAGCACAAGAACCCTGATCGAGTTCGCCGACCGCCCGGCAGAATCGATCGGCAAAAAAGAAGTAGCCATTCAGCAAGAGCATGTCTGATTCGATGTTGAAAAAACCAAAGACAATTGTTGCGTGGCTTTTCGAAGGGAAAGCGAGCGGCATGATCGAAACTCCTGGAATTGTTTCGGTCTGAACAGTGAGTCAACCACATATCCCGTCGATAAACCACTGCCGCTTACCGCGATCATGATAGAGACGATAGATGCCCCCGTCGGATAGCTCGACCTCGTAGTAATCGCGGTTCAGGCAATCGGTCTGCCACCAACCGTAATCTAAGCGCCATGGCCCGGCCAGCTGTATGACGCGGCCCTTGAAACGCCTGCCCGTCAGGCGTGCCGGTCGACTGCGGACCTGGTGAACTTCCACTTTTTCGGGTGGCCGGATCGCTTTGATAGCTGACTGCTTGTCCCAGGCCTTGCGAACCAGCGAAGCTTGGCCGGATTTCTCCCGGCTGTCGAAGGGCACCATGCAAAACTCCTCGGGCTGATGAGAGTTCACCAGCCGCGGGGACCCAACTCGCTCTTGGGAACTCAGGGCAGCCAGGCAGCTGATAGTATCGGCCAGCTTGGCCGGGGCTGGACCTTGCGGTGAAAACAAGTCCAGCTGAGCACGCCTGAGCACAACCGGCTCAACCTCGACCAACACGCCAGTCACCGCCGCCCGGGGAGGCTGTTCTTCCAAGGCAAGCCTGGCTACCATCATCCAGGTAGACACCTGAGAAGTCGGCGAGGCAAGTTCTACGAAGCGCTCGTCGATACCGACCGGCTCCAACCCAAGTGAAACAGACAACCGCCGAGCCGTCAGCCCGCGCAGACTCATTCGTTCAGACAACCTTTGAAAGATGTTCTGCAAGACGAATAACAATGGTTCGACCTGATAGATGGAATGAACTGTCTCGGTCTCCTCAACGAATCGTTCAAAAGATTTTTCGAAAACCAGAGGTTCATAATCCTCAGCCCGTGATTTATGCCACAAGCACAGCCCGGCGGACCCCAAGCGACGTCCCAAGCTGCGCTGAGGCAAGTCGGCCAGCTGTCCCAGGCGCTCGATCCCGAAACGCATCAAGCTTGCCTGCAAATCGGCGGAGGCTTCCAGGAGCGTCACCGGGAGCGGCGCCAAAAAATCCCGTTCGGCACCGTCCTCCACCACTTTGACACCCTCGGCGGTCCGGGCGGCCAGTAAAGCGACAAAACGGGTCGAGGAAATACCCACCTGGATCTCAAGGCCCGCCCGACGGGCACTAGCCACAAGAGCCAGGCCAAGTTTTTGCTCGGACTGAAACAGGTAAGTAAAGCCACTCAAGTCAAGGCATACTTCTCCACTGGATTCCAGGGCCACGCGTGGAGAAAATGACCGGGCCACATCCATGAGCGCGGCCTGGGCCGAACGAACCTGAGCTCGACAAACAGGCCGCACAATCAGATCCGGTAAAAGACTCAGGGCCTGAACCGTCGTCATACCGGGAAGAATGCCTTCCTGGCAAGCTTCATAATTGCCGGCCACTACCGGGGCACGCGACTCATCTGAAGCGCTCACGACCACCGGCAGGTTGCGGATATCCGGTTCGGCCCGCAGCAAAGCAGCCAGGGGCATTTGCGGCACGCACAAACAACCGATTCGCTGCCGGCCTTCATCCATAACGCTTCCGGTTCAATTCGAAAGACAGATCCACTCCGTCGAGCCAGCGTTCTTTGGCGAACCGGCCTCCCCAGCGAGCTCGGCCTTGCCTGACCGCAACCGACAGAGAGGCAAAAGTTCCTACAGTCTTCGTCGCAGAAAACACCACCGCCAATGCCCCGCAAAGCGAGGCCCGCTTTTTGATGCGCAGCCAGGTAGCCGCGGGAAGGACTTTATTTCTTCGCTTTTCGATAAAACTCAGATCCAGGGCAACCAGCCCAAATCCACCAGCATCCAGAATCAATTCGGCCGCTCGCAAGGCTTCTTTTATGCCTCTGGCCCTCACCCACAAAAGACGCATCAAATCGACACCCAGGCTTGCCGCTGAAGCCATGTCGAAACCGTCACCGGGATCGATAAGGGCCGTCGTCTCTTGGCGTTTAGTAGCAGCTGCCAGCAAGCTGTACAAAACAGTCGCGCTGCCACCAAACGGGACCTGGAATTCGGTGATGCCCCCGCGCGGTAAACCTCCTTGGCAAACTTCGTCCAGCTGATCGAGCCCGCTGGCAACCAGACTTATTTCCCGGTGGATCTGGCTAGCCGGAATTACAAAACGTCTGCGCTTGAGCTCAAGCAACAAATCTTGGGCTGCTACAATCTGGGGCAGATCGGGCATGAGCTTCATCGGATCAATTAGTATACTGAACAGGCGTACAGTATACAAGAGCTAAATATACGTCCAGATCTCCCACTGCGGCAGGTTTGCTTGTGACAACAGTTGCCTGTATTATAGCTGCCCATGATTCAGTCAATAAAGAGACTTCTCATCAGTGTGGCTGTCATGGCGCTTGGGTTGCCCGGCTGTGGTCCCGAGGGTCCCCAACTGGCATTCAAGTTTACGATTGCCCGCCAACCACTCGACTCTCCCTTAGGCGGCCCGGCCCCGGAACGTGGCCAGCCACCTCCCGGAATCGATGCCTTCAGAATCTGCATCCAGGATGCAACCGGCAAGAAACTCGTTTGCGACGACTTTATCGATCTCAATGCCCCCTCGGTCAAGGTCGAGGGTATCCCGGCCGGCAGCGACCGGGTGGTGACTTTCCAAGGCTACTCTGTCGATCCCAACAGCCGGGAACTTGACGTAATCTGGTGTGGCCGGACAACCGGGGTAGACATTCACGACAAGGGAATCACACCGGTCAGCATGTTAATAAGCCTGTGCGGAGATTTTACCGAAACCCCCGCCCCGCTTCTCGAGGGCCGCGTATTCCACACGGCCACCAAACTCACTAACGGCAAAGTAGCCATTGTCGGAGGCTATGTCAGCCTGCAAACCGGGACTGGCTGTACACGAGCCTGTACTGCTCTGACTGCCAGCAACTCAGTCGAAATCTACGACCCCAATCTGGGCACTTTCACCCAGGCAATGAACCTGACCCATGCTCGCGGCCTGCATGTAGCCCGGGCACTTCCCGACGGCCGTCTATTGGTCGCCGGCGGCTGTCAGACAGCAAGTCTGCAATCGACTTTTGCCGATGCCGACAACCCCGGCTCGCCGCTGCGTTGCCTCGAACCTGGTGCGGCGGCCAGCTCTGCTGAAATTATCGACCCGGCCGCAGCCAACGGCCAGTCGTTCGATATACCCAGCAGCATCTTTGCCGGCTCGCTGGAACTCGGTAGCGATCAACTGGTCTTGGTTGGCGGGCTCGACTCGGCCGGCAATACCCAAGATAGCGCAGTAATGCTGTATGCCGTAGGCCTGTCACTAACCGCAACCGAGATACCGTCGGTTTTAGCCGCTAAAAGACGTTCTGCCACAAGTGTGGCAATTTCCATTCCCGGATCAGATCCGGCCGAAGGACTTATTCTGGGAGGCATGCCGGCCACCGATTTGAACGATCCCGGCCTTTTTGCCGAAAGGCTGGTAGCAGCCCAAGGCGAAGTTTTCACGTCGGTCCCCAGGTTTGTGGAGACCTCAATTGGAACTGGCTTACCGGTGATGCATGCCAGCGGCGCTCGAGTGTCACCCGGCCGGTTACTCTTCTCCGGCGGCGTTTTTCCAGGACGCTTTTTGGATCAAGACATGCCCTTTTTACCTAAGCCGATTGGATACTCGGCAATTATCGACATTCGAACCGAATCCTTCCAGCTCTTGCCGACCGAAAGCCAACTGGGAATTCCGCGAGTTTTCCACTCCACGACCGTTGTAGACTCAGCCGGGCATGCCCTGGCTGCCGGGGGATTCTTCAAGTTAGATCCAACGGCTAGAGCGCATCACCAGGCCAGCACCAGTGTCGAAGCCTGGGACGAAGAACTTCAGAGCTTCACTTTGGTCTGGTTGCGCGGCGATCCAGTGAATATGATCTATCCACGAGCCGGCCACACTGCTACCAGACTGCCCAACGGAACAATTCTATTAGTTGGCGGCCTGGACGATTCTTCGATTCAAAATACCGCTGAAATATTCAGTCCATTTTCCACTGAGCTGGGAAGCGAAGGACTATCTTCGCTATAGCTCTACCACGGCAAATCAGCTATACTGCTACACATAACTCATAACCATGGTGGTGCCATGATCGATAAGATGAAATGGACTGAATGGACAGGTAAGACCTTTTACATCTCTATTTTTATCGGGCTCTTTATTGGTCTCGGCCTGACTAGCGGCTCGTGCGGCGGCACAACGCCTGTTTGTCAGGAGGGCTGGCAGCCTTGTGGTGGTAAGTGTGTCGATATCTCGAGTGACCCGGGACACTGCGGCGATTGTCAAACAGCGTGTGATTCCGATAAAGCCTGTTACCAGGGCCTGTGTCTGTCGTCTTGCCCGGCCGGTATGGAAAAATGCAACCAGCGTTGCGTTTTTCTCGAGGTTGACGAAAAAAATTGTGGGAGCTGCGGAAATGAATGCAGCCCCAACGAGTCTTGTGTCGACGGCATATGCGGACAACCCTGTCCGGCCGGGTATAACCGCTGCGGCGCTGAGTGCGTCGACTTGCAGTCAGACCCAGGTCATTGCGGCGATTGCGAACAAAGTTGTCAGGCTGGTTTTTCCTGCTGTTTTGGATACTGCAGTGATCTGATGAACGATCTGAATAACTGTGGGAGCTGCGGATATGCAGGCGATCCCCAAACGCTTTGTGTCGGCGGAATCATAATCGACATTTCCAGCGATCCTGACCACTGTGGGCAGTTGGGCAACAAGTGCTCTGCTGGTCAAGTATGTAATCGAGGCACCTGCCAGGCCAGTTGCGACGCAGGGCTAACTGATTGCCAAAGTGCCTGCCTCGACCTTCAGACAAACCCTGACAATTGCGGACAATGCGGCGCCATCTGCCAGGCCGGCCTGTTTTGCGGACGCGGTGAGTGCGTTGAGGAGTGTCCCTCAGGTACCAGTGCTTGCGGCCGTCGCTGCGTCGACATCATGAGCGATCCCCAAAATTGCGGTGCCTGCGGCCAGTCATGCGCTTTAGAAGCATGTTTCCACGGCGAGTGCCTGGGCAACTGCCCACCCGGCACAACGTTGTGTGATGGTCGCTGCGTGGATATGTCCAGCCATCCCGAACATTGCGGCGCCTGTAATCAAGCCTGCGGACCGGGGCTGGCCTGTAGTCTTGGCAGCTGCACCGACGGTTGTGCCGACGGCTTGACCCAATGCGGGCAAGCTTGCGTCGACACGCAGTCAGCCGAAACCCACTGCGGCAATTGTTCAACCAGTTGCGTAGCCGGCCAGACATGTATTTTCGGTCAATGCTACGACGACAACACTGGTTGCCGCCCCGGCCAGGTGCGTTGTGACGACGCCTGCGTAAATATCACTAGCGATCCGGATAATTGCGGAAGCTGCGGCAATGATTGCCAGGCTGGCGAAGTCTGCAGCCTGGGTAGTTGTAGCGGGGCTTGTGATCCTGATTTGACTCAATGCGGACAGGCCTGTGTCGATACCCAATCGGACGCCGCCAACTGTTCCGCTTGCGGTCAGACCTGCAGCTCCGGTCAGAGTTGCCTCTTTGGCCAGTGTTACAATGACAGCTTTGGCTGCAGTCAAGGTCTGATTGATTGTTCGGGGTCCTGCGTCGATCTTTCTAGTGACCCTCAACACTGCGGCGGCTGCAATCATGACTGCGCCGGGCAAATGTGCAGCCTGGGCAGCTGTGTCAGCAACTGTGACGCAGGTCTGATCCCGTGCGGTCAAGCCTGTGTCGACATCCAAACGAGTCACGATCACTGCGGCGGCTGCGGGCTCGCTTGTAACGCCGATCAGAGCTGTCATTTCGGGCATTGCTACGACAATGGGACCGGGTGCCCGGCGGGCACAACCGATTGCGGAGGCAGTTGCGTCGACTTGAACAACGACCGCGATCATTGCGGGGCCTGCGGCAACTCCTGCCCTGATGGTGTCTGCTACAGCGGCCAATGCAACAGCGACTGCCCCGATTGGATGGTTGATTGCGGCGGAAGCTGCGTCGATCTTTTCGGCGACTTCGAACATTGCGGCGGTTGTTCAGACGCCTGCGACTATGGTGAGAGTTGCAACCAGGGTCATTGTTCGGACGAATGTCCAGCCGGCTTGACCGATTGTCTCGGTGATTGTGTCGATACGACCGGCAATCACGACTACTGCGGAAGTTGCAGCAACACCTGCGGGCCGGAACAAGTCTGCTCGGCGGGCACTTGCACAACTTCTTGCGCCGGCGGACTTACCGATTGTGATGGCAGTTGTTTCAATACCGGTTCAAATCCCGCTCACTGTGGCAGCTGTATTCAGATCTGCCGGGCAGGCGACTCGTGTTGCTCGGGTACCTGCGTCGACACCGACAATGACGCCGACAACTGCGGGAGCTGTGGTCTGCCCTGCGCCGGATCTGACGTTTGTTTGCATGGCACCTGCGCTGCAGGCGGCTGTCCGCCCGAAATGACCAACTGTGCCGGCGGCTGTGTCAATACCCTGAACGATCCCGATTTCTGTGGCAGCTGCAGTAACAGCTGCCCGCCGGGACAGGTTTGCGGCAATGGCAGTTGCTTGGACGACTGCCCCTGGGGGACCGAGCAATGCTGGGATAGCTGTGTTAATGTGTCGAACGACCCCAATAACTGTGGTGGCTGCGGCAACGTCTGTCCCTCCGGCTGGGCCTGCAGTCGGGGTGATTGCCGCGCCTCCTGTCGGTCTGGCGAACTGAACTGCAACGGCTCGTGTATCGACTCCGATTCTGATCCATTCAACTGCGGCGGCTGCAATATTCGCTGTACGGCCGGCAGTGTTTGTCTGCGGGGCACCTGCCAGGAAGATTGTTATGGTGATGAGGTCGCCTGCTTCGGTGCCTGCGTCAATATCAGTAACGACCCGCAACATTGCGGCTCGTGCATAAACGAATGTGATGCCAATCTGGTATGCAGCGGCGGGACTTGCTTAGAAGATTGCCCCGGCAGCCTGACCAACTGTGGCGGCAGTTGTGCAAATACCGACAATGATCCTTATCACTGCGGCAGTTGCAACAATACCTGTGGGTATACCGAACGCTGCCTTGGCGGAGTTTGCGAACCGATTTGCGGGGCGAACGAGATTTTATGCGGAGAAGATTGCGCCAATCCGATGACTGATCCGAATCATTGTGGGGATTGCGGTCGGGCTTGCAGCGCCGAGACAGTCTGCGAACGGGGTGATTGTATACCGGATTGTTCGCCGGGTTATACTGCCTGCGCCGGGTCATGTGTAGATCTACAATCAGATCCTTATAATTGCGGCGAATGCGGACAACCTTGTGGGGCATCCATGGTCTGTGATCATGGATCATGCGTTTCCGATTGTTCACCCGGTACAACAGAGTGCAACGGCGCCTGCGTCAATACGATGGACGATCCCGGACATTGCGGGACTTGCAACAACAACTGTCAGAACAACCAGGTCTGCAGCCAGGGTTCGTGCATAACCGACTGCGCTCCCAATGAAACCGATTGCGGTGGAAGTTGTGTCGATCTGCAGAGAGATGCGAATCACTGCGGCAGTTGCGGCAACCGCTGTTCTGGAATCGGGTCCTGTGACCAAGGCAATTGCGTCGACGAATGTCCACAAGGCACCTCCAACTGTTACGGCTCATGCGCCGATCTGGATACAGATCCCGACAACTGCGGCAGTTGCGGCAACGTCTGCGGAGTAGGCACCTTCTGTGATGCAGCAGGTTGCGTAGAAGGCTGCTCGAACGGGGAAGTTCCTTGCGGGCGGAGTTGTGTTGATCTGCAAGAAGACGCAGACAATTGTGGCAGTTGCGGTAATGTCTGTAGCGGGGCGGATATCTGCTTGTTCGGACACTGCGGCAGCGGCTGTGACGCCGACAATCTCTATTGCTTCTGCCCGATGCCCGACGTCCCCCCTCCTGACAACATTTGTCGTGCCTGCATGGAATGCCCGATAACCGAACCGCCCCCTAATGTTCTGGGCATCTATTGTGTCTTCTCGGATTGCGAGGTTGATGCTTGCCTGTACCCTTATCTGGACCTCAACCGCGATATTGTCGACGGCTGCGAATGCGAGATGACCGAAGAGGCCCTGGCTTACGATAAAAACGAAAGATCGTGGGCGCACTCGGCCTGGGCCGAGGGCACTAACTCGTTCGGCTTGGTTTGGCAAGATAGTCGCACTCATCGCTCCAAGGTCTTTTTCGATGCCGTGACTCAGTCCGGATTGTCTGTTCAGCACGCTGAGCACGACTACATGCTCTCATCCAGCTCATTCTGGGATACAGATCGTCAGCCCAACATCGCCTGGGATCCGAACAAGAACAAGTATGCCGTCGTTTACATTAGCGACTACAATTGTGACTGGGGCTGGGACGACTGGTGCTGGTGGGGAAATTGTGATTGTTCCGGAATCAAGTTCACTACGGTGACGACCGGGGCGGTCGTCTCGGGAGTGGTTGAAGTTTTCGAAGCCCACAGTGTTTTCGACTCGCCCGGCCAGCCAGCCATCGTTGCCACAAAGGATGTCGGCAACTTTGACCGCTACCTGCTTGTTTTCACCAACGACACCAAGATTATTGCCGCGGGCCTCGACGAAGTCGGCCGGGCCCTGCGCTGGGATCCCGGCTGCACCGGGGTGCCCTGGTACGACGGAATCTGCAAACTCAATAGTGATTGCCAGTCCACGGCTGACTGCCCGGCCGCGATATGCAAACTCCACGACGACTGCCTGGACGACGAGGGTTGCCCGACCGAAATGATATGTACCGAGGGAGTTTGCGAGGGTGACGCTTGTACCGGCGATGCCGACTGCCTGAATGGGACATGTAGCCAGGGTATGGAATGCAACGAAGAGGGAGAATGCGAAGGCGGCGTCTGCGAAGTCAATTCCGACTGTGAAAACGGGGCTTGTCGGGACAGCTGGTGGTTCGATGATTGCCATGAAGATTTCACATATTACGCCAAAGAGGTCGCCAGCGTTTCCAACCCTGCCAACCTTCAGCTGCGCGGCAAGAACAATGACAACCTGCTGGTTTGGCAGGACGGCAGCGGTTCCAATCATAGTATCAAGGCTATTCGCTTGCAGTACGACGAGCACACTTGGGACAACTGGGTCACTGCCGGCGGACAGCGCTCGATTACCAGCTCGCAGTTTTCCGACCCGCGTAACCCCCACCTGATTCCGGCCCCGGCCGGTCCGGCTGCTTACCTGCTCGGCTTCGACGCCCAGAAAAACGGCGGGCGACGAGAGATCTACGTAGCTCGGCTGGATTCGAGCGGCGGCTTGATCGGCGAACCTGTCCAGGTTTCTGAAGCGACCGAGAATAACCGTGACGCCTATGGCGGTGCCATTGTCGAGAATTCGCCGGCCAACAAGACCGGTGTCTTTTGGCTCGAGCGACATGCCAACGACAGTTCCGATCAAGCCTTGCTTGTTCAGACGTTCGATTCCAACCTGACGATGTCCGATTGGGGGCCTTTCCAGTTCGTCGAAGAGGCCTGGAGCCTGAGCTATTATTTCTACCCGCTTCAATCAATGGAGCTCTCCAACCGCTGGGGTTTCTTTTATCTGGATTGGGCTCAACGCAACGGAGAAAATTACTGGGCGGTTCGTTATTACACCATCTGCGTACCCCCTTGATGAGCGTGCTCTGAGTTAGCTTGGGTAGGACGAGAACAAGCTTGTGGCCAAACGCAAATCGAAGCCTTCAGCCAAGAAATTCACCAATCGAGCACTGGGTGACCTGAACAAGCTCAAAGCCCGAACGGCCAAGCAACCCGAGCCAGTCAACACCACACCCATAACCCAGACTACCGACAATCCAAAAAACGACGAAAATCTCTTTTTTGACGCCATGAACGGGGTTGCGCCGCTCGAGAGCCGCACAACTTCTTTGCCTCCCGAACATCCTCGCCCGGTCGGAAAAACCGGCGACCAACAAGAGGCCGAAGAGGTCATGCAGACGCTTAGAGATCTGGTAGACGGCGAGCAGTCACTTTCAATCCATGAAACCGATGAGTCGATCGAGGGCTCGGTCGAGGGTCTCGACCCGCGCATAATGAAAAAACTGCGCCGGGGTTCTTTTTCAATTCAGGATCATCTCGACTTGCATGGGCTGAACCGCGAGCAGGCCAAAGATGAAGTGATCAGCTTCTTGCAAACCGCCGCCCTGCAAGGCAAGCGCTGTGTCTTGATAATCCATGGCCGTGGACTGGGTTCAGATGGCAAGGTCCCCGTTTTGAAGAACGCTTTGCGAAACTGGTTCACCCGCCGCGGTTTGAGAAAAAAGATACTCGCCTTTACGACTGCCCGGGAATACGACGGCGGCGGCGGAGCAATCTACGTCCTGTTAAGAAAACACAAAGTCCAGCCGGCCAATCGCCAGTAAAACAAGTTATCCTTTATCGGATCCGACTCGGCTGTCTAAGCGCGGCGAGCATCCCTTGAGAACTTCATAGGCGACTCGATTGCCGTACTGGGTGTTGCGCGACAATGACGAGTAGGTCAAGAAAGGTACTCCGGCGATATGTTTTTCGCTCTCGGGCACGTTGGCGCGGTGGTAACGGTTAGCGGCAATGTCATGCAGAATGGCCGCCAGGGCGGCGTCCCCAGCACCCGAAGTGTTCGACAGATGATCCGGACCGCCGTGATAGGGATGGATGTGCGAATAAACCTTGATCGGGTCCTGACAATCGCTGAGTCTCATCAGGCGGCTGTATTCCCAGCGATTATATTCGGCAATCGATTTAGAGCGGATCTTCTGGTCGGTCTCGCGCTTGTATTTCTCGTCGACATAGCCCCCGATTGTCATGCCGCGCGCCCCCTCGGTGATGATCACCAGGTCGACCCAGTCGAGGATGGTTTGGCAAGCCAGGAGTGCATCGGCCTGTTCGGTGAGCGCCTCGGCCTCTTGTACGTTCATGGCCGCAACTGTCACGTATTGGCTCAGGGTCTTGATGACCTGTTGACGGGTGGCCTTGACCAGGCCGGCGGTTCCCAAGCCGAAGGCCACCGGAATCCTGGCCTGCTTGGCCAATGACATCATTCGCTCTGCTGCTGCGGCGATAGGTTGTTCAGGATCGCGTAAACAGTATTGGGTGGTCAGAACCACCGTGGCGCTTTCGATGTCATCGGGCCTGATGGCCTCGGCGGGACAATCATTGGAAACTCCCGGTGCGACCGCAAAAGAGCGCTCGCCATCGGCCGAGATGAAGGTAATCGCCGTACCAATTGAACCGTCTACGGCCACCAGATGATTCATGTCGACTGCCGGAGGAGTTTGCGAGACGTAATGAAAAGCGGGTTGGCCAACCTGGATGTTTTTCTGAATTGCCCCCAGCAAGCGAGCCGGTTCATTCGAAAGATAGGTATAGTTGTTCAGGGTATTAGCGACAGTCCCGCCGGCGGCATAGGTCACCGGCAGATTCTGAGACTTCAACCGGGCAACCAGGTCTTTGAATCTGCCGTCACCTAAAACTACCGACTCACCAATCTGGAGGCCGAATTCTTCCAAGAAATCACACTCTCCTGTGACTTCCATATCCAGAAGAATGTGATCGAGACCGACCAGCCACCATCTCGCGCCGGCCTTTTGCCTCACATCACCCAGTCGAGTTGTCTTCTTGGGAACTGGAAAATAGTGCTTGGCTAGCCTGTCTCCCGGAAAACGCAATCTTGACTCCCATTTGGTGAAAAAGCTGTTTCTGACTACCACGCATCTGGTTCGCAGGCAACAGAAGTAGCCGAATCAAATGGTCGAAAACTTGACTAATCACTAACCCGAGAGTATGTATTTTATTAACTTATATTATGTATTTATATGCCAAGAATAACTATATCAATTCCGGTCGACTTAAAGGAACGTCTCGCCAACCCGCGAGTGAGAGAATCTATCAACCTTTCAAGGGTTTGCCAAAAGGCCCTGGCCCGCGAGGTACAGCGAGTGCTGGATCTTCCCCTAGATCTCGTGCGGATGGAGAGTTTGCTCGAAAGGTTGCGCGAAGAACAAGAAACAGCTCAAGATCAATGGTTTACCAAGGGTATCCAGGCAGCCAAAGACTGGGTCGAACACGATGCTTCTTATGCCTGGCTGCGTCAATTGGGTCAACAAAGAAGTACCCTGCGTCTAAATCAACTTTCGCTACATCCACCGCCCTTTCTGGTCACGCTTTTGGAAAATCATCGGAAATCCAGTGGATTTGTCGAGCCCAGCTTTGTGGCTGGTTTTGCGCATATGACTGGCTTGCTCTGGGAGATCGTCGAAAAAAACCTTTAGGAACAACCAGCAGGAGGGAAAAATGACAATCGAGAAGGCCATCCATGATTACGAAGGCAGCTACGTCCTGGGAGAAGCCGATGGCGACTCCTGGGCGACTGACGCTCATCTGAATGAGATTCAGACCTTGGCGATGCTGCAGCCTGAGGAAATCGGCCAGCGCGACATCTTCGGCAAGGAATCCGTCTCATGGCTTGGTGATCAGGCCCAGGATTATTCGAACAGAGACACGCGCTTCGATCAGTGTGCTTATTTCGACGGGTTTCTAATGGCGGTTCGCCGGGCCAGACGACGCCACGCATTTGCGGCCGTCGGCAAACGTCGAAGGGCCTGAATAGAATTTTGTATGGTTAATGCTTGCCAGCAAAATCGGTAAGTTGAAGTACGCCCAAATCACGGCCGTCAGGCAATAAGAGCTGTACCACCGGCGCATCTTCTTCTGTTTTCGCCTTTCTCATTCTATCGCGGTAGCTGTCGGCCAATTCTTCGACTATCTCCTTGCGTTTCTCAAACTGGGCCTCAGAAATGTTGATCTTCTCGATCTTCAGGTATTTGCACACCAATTCGACCAGAGCGTACGGGGCAAAATCTTGATCGAGCAAATCATCGGCGCCGGCGGCCCTTGTTCTTTTACGCTCTTCTTCTTCAGCGGTCACCATTCCGATTACCGTGATCTGCTGTCCCATTCCGTAAGTCCTGAGCTCTTTGATAAAATCGATCCCGAAGACTACCGCCGAATTCATATTGATCACGACCAGTTTGGGCTTCTCGCGAGGAATCTTGCCGATAGCCTCTTTGCCGTTGATGGCTGAGATGAGATCGAAGCCGGTCAGCTTAAGCACGTCGTAAAGCTTCTTGCGCCGAACCATGTCGTCGTCGATGATCATGACGGCTTTTCTTTTTCCAAACAGACCCAACTCTACCCCTCTTCTGGACTGGAAAAACGAACGGGCCGGTTTTTGCAACCGGCCCGGTACAGCTAAGGCGCCACCCGGATTCGAACCGAGGATAAAGGTTTTGCAAACCTCTGCCTTACCACTTGGCCATGGCGCCATTGTCGCCAATAAAAAGCGGGTGAAGGGATTCGAACCCTCGACGTCGACCTTGGCAAGGTCGCACTCTAGCCACTGAGTTACACCCGCATAGACCAAACTTTGTCGCGCAAAAAGCGAAAGTTGTCAAGCTAAATAAGAACTTAGGTAATAGCGGAATGGGGACAGTCAAAATCGTTGACAGGCACAGGAGGGGAGGCTAAGAGTGACTAAGTAGAAAAAAATAAGGAAATGGAGGCATACCTATGGCCAACAAGGATCAGAAGAAGAGGGACGCCAAGAAGAACAAACCGAAGCTCACTCCCAAGGAAAAGAAGGCAAAGAAGGACAAGAAACGCGCCGCCAAGCGGGACAAGGTGCTCGGCTAACTGTTCCCCCAAGTAGACCGTGAAATTCGCTACTAGACATGGATGGCGTGTGGTTTTTGTGGCTGCAATGGCCGTGGGATTGCTGGCCGGCTGTGGCAGCAGCAAGGCCAGGCGTTACGAGCTGACCAAAGACGATCTGGCCAAACACCAGCAGGTGCTGCTGGTTCGCGGCGGGCCGGCCCTGGTTCAACTCGACGTAGGCATGGCCGGCAAGCTGGCCATGAAGGGGCTCAACAAGATCGTCGAATCTGATGAGGGTTCCTCCTTCGCTCAATCGCTGCAAAAGGCAGGGTTGCTGCCCCGCGTAACGACCATGGCAAAGGGTGCAGCCTTACTTTTGGAGTTGGGCTGGAAGGTCAGCCAAGCGGAATTCAAGATCGAATCCCCGGGCAAGGACTTCAACAAGATCGGGCTGCCTGACGGTGCCTGTGAAGAAGCGGCCTCAGCCGGAGCCGACTCGGCCCTGATTTTGTACCAACGGCTGACGATCGACGTGGGCGCCACCAAGAGCCTGGCGGTCTCCGAGCTCTGGGCGCACCTCTTTGATTGCCCCGCCAAGCAGCTTTTGTGGCGCGAGCGGGACAAGCGCTCGTTGTCGCTGACTAAGTTCGTCATGAACGCCGCCAAGCAGGCCATCACCAAGGAAAATAAAACTCTGGCCGATTTCCTTTCCAGCCTGCGCAGCCTTGTTGAAGAATCAGCCCAGGCGGTCTTGACCAAGGG
>JAFDKH010000276.1 GCA_019307065.1 Deltaproteobacteria bacterium | reverse complement strand
TGATAGTCTCGGAAAATCTACCGGTGACAATGTTGGATTAATAGCAGTCGACAATAACTACATTGCCTACGATGTAACCGACAGCGATGATCCCTGGCCATTCATTGTGGTGACCGCTCCGGCAGACATCTACATGGAGTCTGGCGAAGAACATCCATATAGTTACTCGGTTTGCAATAGCGGTGAATTCAATCCGGTTCGTGCACTGGTTTTCGATAAACAACTCAACCTGAATGTGACCTTCAAGGCAGGCGACGGACCAGCGATTGACATGGTTCAAAACGAAGTAGTCCCCATGATATGGGAAGGCGCTTGGGATACTCGCGATCTTATGGAAGGTGAGATAGAACTTGTGGTCACCGCGGAGGGGACTAAGACGCGTAACCGGACCATCACGGTCAGACTGGCTGATGTTCCCTGCCCGGAGCCTATTCAAACTCAAGATGGTGGTGATCAGGACGGCGCAGAAGAAGACGGCTCGGCCGATGACGGCGGGGAAGCCGGCGACACGGAAATGGATGCCGGTTCACAAGATGGTGGTCAATCTGATCAAGCTCCTGGCGATGTTGATGCCGGGTCAGGTGACTTAGACCAAACACCAGCTGCCGGCGGCTGTGGTTGTGCAACTCAGAAATCATCACAGCCCTATATTCCCATTATATTTGTATTGTTTATGACTTTAGTGGTTTTGCAACTCAGACGACAGAGGAGCTGACGCCATTTGCCGTGCAATCTGGGATATTTCCAACTAATATCACTGCAATGGACAACAAAAATGGCTCGTTAAGAGAGCGCAAAAAGGAAAAAACCAGAGATACTCTGATCGAAGTCGCTAATCGTCTGTTTCTGGAAAGGGGCTTCGAGGATACCACAGTCGATGACATTGTCGCCGTAGCTGACATTTCCCAACGGACTTTCTTTCGCTATTTTCCAACCAAAGAGGCTGTTGTCTTTTCAAAACATCCCGGACGGGTCGTCAGGTTTCGTCTGCTTCTGGCCAGACACAAATCTGCAGAAACTCCAATCAAAGTAGTCATAGAAGCTCTGATCGATTTTGCCGGAGAGTATGAAAAAAACAAGGACCAACTACTTCGAGAGTGGCGGATAGTTGTTGCTTCACCGACTCTTATTGTTAGAGATGTCGAATTGGATTTGGAGTTCGAACAGGCAATTGCAGAGGTACTGGCTGGAGAAAAGGGACCCAACTCCGTAGCTTTCAGTGATGCGCGCATCCTGGCTGGTGCTATATTCGGTGCGGTCAGGGCAATTATGCAAGAGTGGTTCGGGAGTGAATGCAAGTCCAACCTGCCTGAACTTGGCCGCCACGCCCTTGAGATGCTCGACAAAGGTCTTAGTGTCCTGTAAATAATAATGTTCATCTAAATTTTTTTGCACAGGAGAAACAAATGAAAAAAACAACTTTTGTTTTGATTTCGGTTCTGGTTGTCTTGTTTGCCGGCCAGGTAAAGGCACAAGAAGTATATGCGGGGGCTGGCTCTGAGTTGGCCAGCGACCCGATGAATATGCAGGAAGTTGCCGCTATTGTAAACTTCCTTCAGGTTACGCATGCCGTACCGCTATACGATTCAATACCGATGCGGGAATTGGTCCTGACCCTCGACCAGGTTAATATCTATACAGGTATCGTTACCGATTTATCCAAGAACTATGCCGGCAAGGGCTGGTTCCTGCCGTTTGGCGCCGGGATCGGATTGCTTCCCAAACTCGAAGTTGGTTTCGATAGTATGTTTCTGGCTCACCCATGGGGAAGCTCGGCGATTATTACCAAGTTCAGCTTTTACGGGCGTTATTTGATAATTCCCAGGGCATTGGCGGCCCAGTTGACTATCTGGGTGCCGACCGCGGTTTACAACCAGTTCGGCCTGGAGTTGTTGTTGCCGGGCCGCATGAGATTTGGTCCGCTTGAGTTGTTCGGCCAGTTCAAATTCAACTATTTCAACGGCTATGCCAGTGATGCGCTGACAATCGGTTTGATGGTCTCGGCCCTATTTACAGTAGTTGATGATTTCTTCATTGCATTCAACACCGGTTTTTCTTACAGCCGTTGGGGAATGGATACCGGGGCCGCTACGAACAACATGATAGTTCCGATCGAAGTCGGGGTTGGTTATCGGATATCTTCCAACTCATTCCTCAAAGCACTTTTTTCGTTTCCTGACTTTGCTTCTGAAGACGGGGCCGGAGATTTCAACGGTTACGATAGCCGTCGTTTTATAGTCAGCTTTGTGCAAACCTTCGATTTGTCGCCCTACTGTGCATCACCCGAAGAAGATTGCCCGGCCTGTCCCGAAGTGCCGACCGCGCCGGTGACGCCCAGCCCGACTCCGACTGAGAAAACTCCCCCGGCAGATACGACAACCGATAGCGCTACGCCGACAGATTCCGCCTCCGATACAGACAAGCCTGAAGGCACCGAAAAGAAGACCGAAGAAGAAGCCAAATCTTTCGAGGGCTGGGATCAAGAATAGCAAATGTTTCGGGCATAACGAGGGCAATGCGCCTCGACCCATCTGGGCGGCGTCAAAGACCGCGGTCCGATGCTCACGACCAGAAGGTCGCTCCGCTGCGGACCTCGGCCTTTTCCTTGCCAGATGGGCCGATCCGCATTGCGTGCTTGAAATCGTTGGCTCGGGAACTAAACGGTCATCAGAAATGAAGCTTGGTTTGGCCGGGATTACTTCTTTTCATAGACTACTTTGCCGCCCAAAATAGTGTAAAGCACCTGCGTCTTTTCGATTTCATTCTCGGCAACGGTCATTAGGTCTTGCGACAGTATGACAATATCGGCCAGCTTGCCCGGAGTGAGCGAACCCTTGATTTCTTCTTCGAAGGCGGCATAGGCGGCATTCAAGGTCAAAGAACGCAAAGCCTCGGCCCGGCTCATCCTTTGTTCAGCGAAAAAGGCAGCTCCGGTCTTCATCTTTCGGGTAACCGCAGAATAGAAATTGGCG
The DNA here is from genome assembly GCA_019307065.1 of Deltaproteobacteria bacterium. GTDB lineage: Bacteria > Myxococcota > B64-G9 > B64-G9 > B64-G9 > JAFDKH01. The sequence goes on along the minus strand of JAFDKH010000276.1, from coordinate 2,880 downwards.
ATTGGGTTGACATCTTCGACTGGAGTGTCGGTTCCGTTTGAGACGACCGCACCCGATTTGATCAGTTTCTGCCAAACATAGGCGCCCTGGCGGGCGCGCTTTTCGCCCAGGCGCTTGATAACCCAGGGACCGTCCGAAGTGCAGTGGATTGACTGCATCGATGCGATCACCCCTAGTTTACTAAAACGCGGAATATCGGCCGGATTTATGTGTTGAGCATGTTCAACCCGCCAGCGCAGGTTTTTCTTGTCCGGGTATTTTTTAAAAATCTTTTCATAGATGTTGAGTATTTCACGATTTCCACGATCACCGATAGCGTGAGTGCATAGCTGAAAACCGTGTTGAATTGCCAGCTTGGCGGTATGCTCGATTTCTTCTAAGGGCATGGCGCTCAAGCCGCTGCTATCTTTTAGATCTGAATACGGCTCCAGTAACCAGGCCCCATGAGCTCCGAGAGCGCCGTCGATCCATCTTTTTATTGCCCTGACTGTCAAATGTTTGTTAGCAAAATTGATCAGCTTGTATTTTGAAAGGGCCTGGGCTAATTGCAGGTTGTTATCTGAAAGCATTACCCAGAGACGGACACCCAACTGGTTGTTGCCGGCTAACTCCTTGAAGAGATCAACTGTCTGTAGCGAAGATCCGGCGTCTTGGAAACTTGTAACCCCCTTTGAAAGGCATTCACGTGTGGCCTGGGAAATTGTGCGCAAATTCTCATCTCTGATCTGTTGAGCACTCCGCTTGGCAAGGGCATCATCTAGGACGTTTTCAAGCAACCCGAGCGCCGTCTCACGAAACACGCCGCTGGCCTGTCCGTTTTTAAACCTGACAATTTGCCCGCCTGCTGGATTTTGTGTCGCTGAAGTAATCCCGGCCAGCTGCATTGCTTTTGCATTGGCAATACCTGAATGCCCGCTGGCATGTACAAGCAGGACCGGGTTATCAGGGCTGACTCGGCTGAGATCGGCATGAGTCGGCAAACCTTCGATATTAGGGGAGGGTGTCGAATCCCACTTTTCCTGGTGCCAGCCGCGGCCAAGAACCCAGTCGCCGGGTTTGGCCCGCTGAACTGCATTTGAAACCATGCTTACGATGGCTTGCCAGTCTTTTGCCGGAGCCAGGTCAAGCCGCATTTTTGATTTACCGAGACCCATGAAATGGCCGTGTCCATCAATGAATCCAGGGACAGCCAGTTTGCCCTTCAAGTCGATAACCTTGGTCGAGCTGTCGATAAAAGCCCGAATTTCTTCATCGCTGCCGACGGCAGTTATGCGATCGCCATTGACTGCAATTGCCTGTGCCTCGGGTCTGGAGTCGTCGACGGTGACAATCTTTCCCCCAAGCAGGACTAGCTCGGCAGGTTTTTGATGGGCACATCCCGACGGAAGTCCAGTCAGCAAAATCGCGGATGAGAAAAATAGAATTTCAACGTAATTTGGCAAAATGTTCATAGGACCCTCGATTCTTAAGTCTTTACTTGATTCAAGCTATAACACTCTTATAAAACAAATCGAGTTCATGCAAGGAGGGGCTAAATTGGCGACAAAACGAAAAAAGAAAGCAGTTAAGAAGAAGGTCAGGAAGACTGTCAAAAAGACTGTCAAAAAGACCGTCAAGAAGACTGTACCCAAGGGCACACCGAAAGGTGTCAAGAAGAAGGCAGCGGCCAAGGGGAAAAAGGCAGATAGAGTTAGCCCATTCTTTCAATTGCATCCGAGTTTCACAGTTCAAGTTTGCAAGCCGGTTTCGAAAACAAAAGTGGTTGAGGGCAGATGGATAGAAACCGGCAGCCTGGCCGGGCATCGTTTCTACCACAGGGCAGTTCTGCTAGGCGATGGGCAGGTGTTGGTTGTCGGTGGTCAGGGTTCCGATTTCTTACTCGAGACTGCCGAAGTCTGGGACCCCACGGAGAATGCCTGGCGAACAACCGGCAGCATGAAACAATACCGGGTGGCGCATTCGGCAGTCTTGTTGAAGAGCGGCCTGGTCCTGACGGCCGGCGGAATATTCGAAAAAGGCACGGAATTGTGGGACCCCAAGAGTGACAGCTGGTCACCGGTCAAAGATTTGCCCCAGCATCGTTGGGGCCATGGGGAATCACTACTTCCAGATGGACGGGTATTGATTGTTGGTGGCTTTGTCCACTATGACGCCAAGAGACAGATGCCGGTCGACTTGTGCCATATGTTCAACCCGCGCGGAAAATCTTGGAAGTCGACAACCAGTTTGCCATACCGCGTTGGTAACCCGGCCGTTACGCTATTGTTGAACGGCGGGGTCCTGATTGCCGGAGGAAGGGATGTCAGCGAGGCAGGTAATCCACGCTTCTCCAGGTCGAGCTTGATCTTCAATCCCAAGACCGAGAAATGGAAGACATACGGAAATATGCGGGCGGCGCGCAGTCTGCATACCCTGACATTATTGACTGATGGCCGCGTGTTAATGACTGGCGGAGAGAACAAAAAAGGAGTGCTGAACACTGCCGAGATCCTCGACCCCAAAACAGGCAAGTCGAGAAAGATACAGGCCATGCACGAAAGAAGGCGGAGCCATTCGGCAACATTGTTGCTCAACGGGAAAGTACTCGTCGTTGGGGGAGAGAATCAAAGAGGTTCATTGCATACAGCTGAAATATACGATCCAATCAAGAAAGCGTGGAGCCTGCTTGCTCCGATGCGCAGACCGAGAGCCTGCCATAGCGCCACTTTGCTGCCGGACGGCAGAGTCCTGATCGTTGCAGGCCGGCGAAGTCCCAATAAGGAAGGTGCCATGCGAGACACTGTAATCTGGAAGCCTACTTCTTGAATCCGACTTTCAGATGGGCACCCACAATTGTTATATCGACAATAATTACTCCCTCGAACCCGCGTTTGCCGCTAA
>JAFDKH010000100.1 GCA_019307065.1 Deltaproteobacteria bacterium | reverse complement strand
GGCAACCCGGAGACGTCCCCGGGCATGCTTGCACTGCCTGCGAGTCCACTCCGCTAGAGGCAGGTACGGAGTATATTCGCCCTCCGTATGACGTCAACCACATGCAGTCCGGATTGAATTGCCGCGACTAAGGGCCGACCCCTAATGCTTTTATGCGTAGAGTCTGTCGACCACGTAACCTAAGCCGACCGATTCAAGGGTCTGCCGGGTTGGCCGGCCGCTTTCATCCAGACCGCGGGCGGCGTAATAATCCTGGCGCAGCTTTTTATCGTCGGGAACCGAACCGGCCGCTCCGCCGTCTTCGAGCGGAATCAAGACCTTTTTGGGTAAGCGATCGTCGGCTGCCGTAATCCCCATCAGGTTATTCAAGGCCCTTTTTATCAGCCAAGTTCGCGCGCCGATTTTGAGATATTCATCCATGTTCAAGTCATAACCGCCAATCGCGTTCAGCAGGTCAACCGGGTCCTGCGATTTGAAAGTCCACATTTCAAAAACGCACAGCCCCAGCGAATTACACTGGATCCCAAAATCCTCGGACATCTTGACCACTTCGCCCTTGCCTTCATCACTCTGTCCGTCGTAATTGTCGGAGAATCCCATGTCGGTCCAGGTTGCCACGCCTTGTTCAATTGGATGCATCAGGTGAACATTGTGACAAGCACCTCGGTTGGACATCATGTAAGCCAGCCCCAGGCCGTGGTAACCACGCGGATCGTGCATCGGTAATTCGAGCCCTTTTATTTCGGCTGTCAATTCCTCGGCTCCTTTTCCGATGCGTCGGGCCGCCTCACGGCTGCCTTCGGCCAGAATGTCCCCGAGACCCTCGCGCTTGGCGATTTTATGAACCAGTTCCAGGATGACATCGGCATTTCCCCAGGTCAGTTCGAGTCCGTCGGTATCCTGCTTGGTGAGGATTCCCTGGTCGTAACAGTCAAGCGCGAATGCAACCGTTACTCCTCCAGTGATCGTGTCCATGGCATACCGGTTACACCACTCATTAATCTTGCAAATTGACTCGGCATTGGAGTTCATGCACAAAGTTCCGAAGGCTGCCGCGGTCTCGTACTCCGGGCCGGGGCCTTCTTCCATTTTGTATTTTCCAGATTCCACCTTCATTACTCGCTTGGAAGAAATCGGACAGGTCGTGCAAGCTCCCGGCTTAACCAGAAACTTCTCGGTCATGGTCGGCCCGCCAATCTCGGCGGAAATTTCAAGAGCTTCCCCGACCCGGTAGTTCTTGATTGGAACATCACCGGTCATCATGCCAAGATCCATGCTGGCATTGGTGCCCATCTCTTTGAGACTTTGGGCCGGCATGGCTTCTTTAATCTGGGCATATATTCGTTTTCGGATTTCATTCAGGGCGGCCTCGTCCTTGAAAGCTACCTGGCCGGTACCCCGGCAGGCCACGGCCTTGAGCTTCTTCGAACCCATCACGGCCCCCATGCCACAGCGACCGGCGAAGTTAGCTTTGTCATTACAAACCGAAGCGAACTTGACCAGGTTCTCGCCGGCCTGGCCGATAGACAGCACCCGGGCGGCTTTGCCTTCAGGGAAGACACTCTTAAGTTCGTCGACTGTCTCGTAAGCATCCTTGCCCCACAACCGACCGGCGTCGATCAGTTCGACCCGATCATCATCGATAACCAGGGTGACAGGTTTGTCCGAGACGCCCCTGACGATGACGGCATCGTACCCGGCCGCCTTGAGTTCGGGAGCAAAGTTGCCCCCGCAGGTTGATTCGCCCCAGATCCCGGTCAGGGGTGACTTGGCACAAATAGCGAAACGAGATGAGCCCGGAACTTTCGAGCCCGCCAGGGGACCGGTCATGATGTAGAGCGGGTTCTCAGGCGAAAGCGGATCAAGCTTGACGTCCTCGTTTTCGAAAAATAGCCGTGCGGCTACGCCGGATCCTCCAATGAATTCTTTCCAATAACTTTCCTCGATCGTCGTTTTTTCAATCTTGCCTGAAGTCAGATCTACGACAAGAGTAACACCAGTCGATCCATACATGGTTTTCCTCCCGGGAATCAAAACGTTATTCATCATGCTATCGAAACAAGACTCTCTATTCAACTCCGCCAATGGATCCACACCAACCAAGAAATGGATCTGCTCTGGATCCTTCTTTATGGATCCAGCCGGTACTGTACGGTGACCTCCACATAATCGGAGGAAACCGACGCCATATCCACCAGCTGTCCATTGGCCCCGATAGGCGTTACCGCAAAGTACAGGTTCCATGTGTCCGAATGAAACAATCGACCGATTTGCTTCGCGCTTGAGACAACCGGAGGATCGCCACTCTTGAAAGAAAAGCCCAGGTTCGTAGGACTGCCGGTGCCACTGCTGTTTAGGTCGAGTGGAATCCAGCCCAGATCACTCCAGACCAGCAACTGGCTCCCGTTTTGGGCATTGCCCGGGTTAGTCGGGTTGTCGCTCTCGCCACCCGAGATCCAGTCGACATTCACCTGTCTCACTTGGCACTCTGACGGGTTACGCAGGCAGTCAAACGGATCAGGCCAGCCTGCAGGTTCCATCAATGCAATGGCTTCTTGAAACGGAACAACGAGAACCTGGCCGGGCCACGCGGATGACCCTCCGTCCCACCGCCATGTCTCGTCGTTAGACTCGTTGTACCATCCCCCGAACATGATTGTCTCCCTGCGAGCCTCGTCGAAGACCATGGCCTGGCCCAGGCTGGCATCCGGCCGAGTGCAATTCTGCCCGGCACCGCACACCATGTTCCAGTCTCCAGCACCCCACTCCCAGGTATCAAAATAGATAATGTTGCCTTTTACCCCACCGAACATCAGAGACTGACTCCGCCCGGCGTCGAAGGTCATTCCCTGAAAGGCAAGGGCCTCGGGACCGGAACATTGGGTTCCACTTCCGCATTGCTGAATCCATCCTGCCCCCGTCCACTCCCAGACTTCGTCGGAAACGTTACTACACCACCAGGCTCCCCAAGCCTCGCATCCGCCAAACAGCACTACCCTGTCATCATCCCTGTTCCATGCCATGCCATGACCTTCCCGGCCGGTCGGCCAGGGCGCAGGACAACCGGTGTTGCTGCCGCAGACTTTGGTCCAGGAACGACTCTGACCGTTCCACTGCCAGGTATCGTCGGAGAATGCGTTGCATCCGTTTCCATCACCGTTGGTGCAACCTCCAAACAGCAACACCGTGGAACTCGAGTTGGTCACCATGGCATGCCCATAGCGCGGTGAAGGCCCGCTACAGCCGGCGCCGGTGTCACAGCGCATGATCCAGCCCGTTCCGCTCCATTCCCATGTCTCGCCACTTAGGCTTCCATCAAAACCCCCAAACAGCAAGGTGCGGTTTCGGTACTGTTCGTAGGCCATGGCATGCCTCTTGCGCGCGGAAGGTCCGCCGCTGGAAATCAGGGTCCATGTATCCCCTTCCCACTCCCATGTCTCATTACTCAAGCTGTCATCTTCGTCTAGACCGCCGAAAAGAACGACCCGCTCTCTGTCCGGGTCATCGGCCATAGCGTGGTCATGGCGGGCAGAAGGTCGCTCAGGAGGAAAAACAACCGAGAAGATCTGTTTCCATCTCGATCCATTCCAGTGCCAGACCTTATCGCTACGAGTTCCCGGCGTCCAGCTCCAGGCCCCGCCGAACAAGACGACCTCGCCTAGGTGCCGGTTGTACGCCATTGCCGGTCGTTCGCATTGATGGGGCGCTGGACAGCTCGGACCACCGTCACAGGCAATACTCCAAGAGTTTCCGTCCCACTCCCATGTCTCGGGCGGCAAACTGGTACTATCTCTGCCGCCAAAAAGCATCACGCGATCGTTGCCGGCATCGTAGACCATTTCGTGGCGGTAGCGTGAAGACGGCGAAGTACATCCCTGGCTGGCATCGCAGACTTTGGACCAGCTTGTTCCGTTCCAGCGCCAGGTCTCATCCGAGCGAGCCTGGCAGTTTGAATTGAAAACAGTGCAGCCCGAAAACAAGACCAGCTCGTCGTCGTTTTCGTCATAGGCCATGGAAAGATGGTAGCTCCCGGTCGGACCGGAACAACCGGTCCCAGATCCGCAGATTTTGTCCCAGCCGGCGCCGTCCCAGGCCCAGAGCCCGTCGGGCATATTCAGGCACTCGAAGGTGTCAGAATCCATATTCTCACAACCGCCGAACAGGAGAACCCTGCCGCGCTCACTGTCGTAAACCATGCCGTGGCCTGATCGGCCGGGCGGCCCGGAGCAGTTCGTTCCATCTCCACATTGCTGCAGCCATTTCGTGCCATCCCATTCCCAGGTATCTCCGAGAGTCAAGTCGGTCGAACCCGCTTCTCCCCCGAACATGACCACGACTCCCCTTACCGCGTCGTATTCCATGGAATGACCGGCGCGCGCCGCCGGTGAGACACAGTACGTTCCGACTCCGCAGACGAGTTTCCAACTCCGGCCGTCCCACTCCCATGTCTGATCATTATAGGTCCCATCCGACCCGCCGAACACTACCATGCGATCCCGGGCGCTATCGTAGGCCATTGAATGACCGGCCCGCGCCGTCGGCCCGTTCATCTCATAGAGATACTGGGTCCAGCCCGGTGAATACCCGGCCACAATCTCCTCCTGGCTGTCAGCCTGCATGAGGTTCGCCAAGTCGGGTACTTCCAGGCCTTTCGTCTGGAATAGGGCATGCGAAAACCAGGTTCGCTCTTCGAATTGAAGCGGGCTGTTCGCCCCAAGAGAAGCCACCCAAATTACGTCGCGCACCCGCAGGGCCTCGGTCTCGTTCCCGGCGTCATCGGCTACCGAAACAAATATCTCCGGCCGGTCGGACACGTTTAGATCAAACGGGCCAAAGCTTCCATTCGCGCTGGTTTGTCCCCGATCGATCTCCCGGCCGCCGGGCTCGGTGTAGAAAATAATTGTGGCATATCCTTCCACGCTGTTTGCCAGACCCGACACGTTCATGCAGGAATCGGGTCCCCACGGCTTGCGGGTGAAAATGATACTCTCGAACGTATCCACGTCGGGTTTATCAGGTATCTGGTTGTCCACAGTGAAGGACATCCCGAGTGAAGTCGGATCTGGATCGATCGAATTGCCGGCGAGATCCATCACCGACACGCGTACAGTAAAGTCCTGATTCCCCGGTGTAGCCACCAGGCAATCGTAGTCATACGAATTACCGACCTGGTCCGCGAGATCAAAAGACGGGCTCCCGTTGGTATCCACAACCGGATCCCCTCCCAGGATCTCGCTCACGGTAAAGTAGACCCGAACGGTGGTACCTGATTTTGCCGAGTGCACCACCGGCTGCACGTTTCCGGATTCCGGCTCGTAGTGCAGGCTTACAGAATCCGGCACCAAGGAAGGCCGGGTGAAGTCGAAGGACACCGAAGTACCGGTGTCCTCGGTGGCATTGCCGGCCAGATCGGTGGTGAAGATGGAGACGATCTTCACTCCATCGGTATCTCGGGCCCCCAGCGTAAAGCCGCAAGTGCAGGCGTGTTCATTACCCAGCCCGACAGGAATGCAGCTACACGGGTCGGGATATGCGTTGGGTCCCACCAGCACCTTGGGATATGCGTCTCCCGGCGCTTCGGACAGGTTGAAAGTAATGCTGAGGTCTCTTAGGTTGTCCCGATCTGCCAGGTTGGCGTAACCAGTGTCGCCGGGAGTGACTATCACAACCTCCGATATCTCGGGATCGGTCGAATCCACCTCGATCATGCCGATCTGCAACTCGTTGCCCTGGTTGGTCGCGCGATCGATCATGCTGACCGACAGGTTGTAGGTACCATCCTGGCTCCCAAGATCTCCTGCCAATCCCGTTGAGGCAAAACAGTAGCTGTTGCTGGGCTCGTCGTCCGAGGGGAAAATCTTGTAGAAGGTAAAGGCCGATACCTCGTCCACGCTGAGAACTGGATCAGCCACCACCTGCTCGGTGAAGGTCAGGCAGACCGATACGCGGTCGTCGATGTTTGCCACCCGGGGTGTTACGCTCACCCCGTCATCCACCAGGGCCGGGGGATTTCTATCGAAGTTCACGTCGTCGTAGACCGTTCTGGATTCGTAACCATGGGCGTCGACGAAGCGAACGAACACCCGGCGCGGGCAGTAATCCTCGTGCGAACACTCGTAGACCGGGTTGAAATCGAGGGACCAATCCATCCGGTAGCTGGTCAACCCCGGTGGCGCGCCCGGGTAAATATCGAGATCCGACAAGGGCCGCTCGTCTGTCTTATCGGGCGGAAAACTGACGAAGTGCGAGACTTTGACCCGTTCGCCGGTATCTGTGGTCAACACCAGCGTGATCTGGGAATTGTTGACCAGTTCTCCTTCGAGAATCTCCACACCGCCATGCTCGTCGCCGGGCACGGCCTTGAGCTGCATGTACACCTCGACTTCGGTGTGCTTGCCCGGCTTCAATGAGAAAAATTGGGAGATGCCGTAATACAGCACATTGGAGTTTGCATCCGGACCGTCGCGCAACTCGACGATGACTACCAGGTTGTCGCCGTTGGGGATGTCGGTGAAATCCAGCGGTTGACTGATTACAAACTCTTGGGGGCCCGCCGTTCCCTTTACCGGCCCGGGCGTGGCCAGATCGGATCGTTCTTCTAAACGAGCCGAGACCCACTCAGTGCCTGTAAGCTGTGGTGGACCACCCTCCCAAGTGAAGACCACATGAAATGTACCTTGGCTCGTGGAGTCCAGGCATCCAGCCACCAACAGACTCGACATCATTAAATATATTAAAAACCTATCGCGCATTTTCCACCTCAGGGTACTTGTAGTTGGAAAGTCACCTGGCCGCCGCCCGTGCCCGGCTCCGAGCGGGTCAGCAGTACAGCGGTTGTGACTCCAGCCCCGGCCACCACCGTGCCGACAATGGTCCAGAACCACCATTCCTGGTACCACTTGGTCGGCCGTTCTTTCAGGCCGGCCCAGACGGCGGTGGTCTCGTGCGGATCAATATAGATGTCGGAATGGAAATCGAAGTACCCGTCCTTGGTAACCCGCAACATATGCCGCCCGGCAGTCAACTCGTCCAAAGGAGCCATAGGAAGAACTCCGAGCTGCTCGTCGTCCAGATACACCGCGGCACTCTCTTCGCTGGCGCTGACCGCAAGCTTGCCGACGGCATCGGCTCCGATGCCCAGCAGCTTTCTACCTGCGTGGCGAATCGCCCGGATGAGTTGATCCGGCTCGCCGCGGAATGATTCGGTTATGCGGCTCTCTACTTTGGCTTCACGCGGATCGATCAGACGTAGCGAAACTATATAACTCTCCGAAAGCTTACCCACATGACCCACTACCAGCTTATCCACACCCAGCGCACCGCCAATCTCGGCGATACACGAAGTGTCGTCGCTGCAACCCAGCAAGGTCTTGTCCTCCTCCAGCCGCAACATGGCGGTCATGTCGTCCCGGCTAATCACTGAGGCACCCTCGACACGCTTGATTTCCACCGACAGGATCTGGGTGAGGTTCTCGGCAATATCTTTGCTAACCCCGCTGGGGACAAGATCGAAAACAGCGAAGGAGAGCTTCTGTCCCTTAGCCAACTTGAATTTCGGCGCTGTTTGGGCCAGTTCCCACCCGAACAGAGTGGCCAACACTCCGGGCAACACGTCGGACAGTTGGTCAGTCCCTTGCAAGGTCTCGCTTGACCGGCCGATCGACCGTACCTGCTTGATGTCAATCAGAGTCAGGTTCAATACCAGGCTGGATCCAATAGCACCCACTGATCCGGTGACCACCAGGTCGGACTTCATCGTCCCGGAGACCTTGGCCATGCAAGCTGTGTCCTCGCTGCAACCCATGAGCTGTTTGGATTCCTCGAGCGAGAGCTGGTCTTTGATATCCGCCAAGGTCGACACCGTCAACCCGGCTCCGGACAGGACTTCGGCAACCAGGGTAGTCACCTGCCGGGCTGCGGTTTCCTGATCTCCGATGGGTTTCATGTCCATGACCAGCACGCTCTTGCTGGTGTCCTTGGCCTCGAGCCTCGGACCAGGCACAGGCCGCTCAACGGGTTTCGGCTTCGTCTCTTCCGGCTTGTCTGCTACTGGTTGCAAAGTAACTTCAGGTTTATTGAAAACGATCCGCACCTCGCGCGGCTGGAGGTCACGTCTGACTTGAATCAACCGTATGAAAGCGTTGCCGGTACAAAGTAGGGTAATGCGATGCTGGCCTTCGGGAATTTCCATGTACAGGCCCTTGGAGACTTTAGGCGAAACGTCGACTTCAGTACTTGCCAACAGTTCGCCGTCCAGGTCGTGCTTGAAAAGCAACTTCTCTTTCTTCTGGCCCCGGATCAACATAACCGCTCTGACCGGCCCCTGGGCCTTGAGCTTAATCGAACCCATCGGCTCGAGAACAATATATCTGCGCTGCTTCTTGCCCTCATTAAAGAGCTTATGCTTATACTTCCCTTCCAACTTGATCTCTCCGCGAGCACGTGCCTGCGCCACCCGATTGTCTGCCGGAGCTCGGCCTGGGTACCCGAAACCACAAAACAATATGAGACATACGGTGACTGTCATAGTCTTCATGAACCCTCCATATGAACCTGTGTCACTCTGAATTAGAATACTTTACCCGAATCCAGAGCGGTTCTCAATCCTGCCTTCAACCGCCTGGGGTGTCGACCCACCATATATTCTTCAAAAAAATCAGAAGGCTACCTGCCAGGCCTTTTTGTGGAGAGTTGATCCACCAAGATCACAGTTTTGATCCAACAGGACCAATCATCGCGTGTTTGGATTTATGCTTCCAATCCAGGCAATTACACAATCAAACCAATCTGGCACAGGTCATGCAAACTCTAATCGCATGCGATGAATCTACGACTATTACTTAATTAAGGAGATATCCGATGAAAATGATTAAAGCACTCTTGGTAGTCAGCCTGTTGGCCTTATTTAGTCTGGCAGCTTGTTCAGAGTACTCGAATAAAGTCAAAGGAGATCTAAACGGTGATGGACATCTCACCCAGGCCGATATTGAACTTCTGACCGGGTTCATTAGCCAGGGCAGCGACAACCCCGACGCTGACCTTAATGGCGACGGCCAGATCAACCAAGATGATCTGGATCTGCTCGAGGAACTGGTCTGCCAGGTCAATGGTGGCAACATCGACAGCGCCGGCAATTGCTGCACTGCATCTAGTGACAACCTGGTTTGCTGTGACATGAATTTCGACGGTGACTTCGAAGAGTGCGAGCCTGCGGATATCGATTGTACAACCAGTAGTGATTGCGATGAGCTCAATTGCCTGGCCTACTGCAGCGAGGCAGGCAAGTGCCGCTGTGAAGATCCCTGCGCCGACGATGAAGACTGCTACATGCTGAATTGTCCGGCATTTTGTAACAACAACGGCGAGTGCGAGTGCAAGATCCCCTGCGACGACGACATCGACTGCGGCTTTATCAGTAAATGCCCTTCGCGCTGTGGAGATGAAAATTACTGTGTCTGTATCGAAGACTGCGTTGGCGAAGGCGAGGGCTTCGAAGGCGAGCCGACTGGCGACGAATGTTGCCAGGGGCTGACTGCCATCGTCTATGCCGAATACTTCGAAGGCCAGTGCCTATTTGTCGACTGTCTGTGTTTCGTATGCACCTTCTGTGGTGACAACCAGTGCGGTCCCGGAGAAAATCCATGCAACTGCGCTCAAGACTGCGGCGAGTGTTCGCCGGGCGATACCCGCCTGTACAGCTGCCAGAACGTCAACCAGGAAGTACCCTGGTGTACATGTGCGGCCGACGGCACCTGGGATTGCATCAGATCTCCGGAAAACCAGTGCTACACCACCTGCCGTACAGCCGGTGAACATTTCCAGGATTTCGAAGGAACCGAGTTCTGTTGTGAAGGGCTGACCAAAGCCGACGACTGCGTACCTTCGGTACACAACAATGTACCCGGTTGTGCCTGCGTGGATTGCCCCTGCTTCGTATGTGTCGAATGCGGAGACAACTTTTGCGGTGCCGGCGAAAACTATTGCACTTGCCCCGACGACTGTCCCGTGCCGGAGTGTAATCCGGGCGCCAAACTGCCCTGCGGCTGCGTAAACAACTTAGAAACCGACCCGCCTTGCTGGGAGTGTGACCAGCAGGGGAACTGGATTGAAATTGATTACACCGCCGACCCCTGTCACTGCGCCCATTCGGCCGGTTGCGCCGAAGGATTTGTTTGCGAGCGCGAATCGGGCCAGTGCCTGATCGATTGTCGCCTGGTCAATTGCAGTGATGACGAAAACTGCATCATTTGCGGCGCTGGAGAGTTGTGCCACCCGGACACCGGTCTGTGCGTCATCGATTGCCGCCTGGAATGCGACCCCGAAGAAGAGTGCGGAAATGTTTGCGCCGATAATGAAACCTGTGACTTAGATACCGGCCTGTGCGTGCCCTCTTGCCTGGGCGAGGGAGGGAGATTCGAAGATTTCGACACGTCCGGCAAGTGTTGTGAAGGCCTGGTAGCAATCCCCGATCACTTTCCCGAAAACGGTGGTTGTGTCGCACCAAATTGTCCCTGCTTCGTCTGCACCAAATGCGGAACAGATGAAGGCGTCTGCAGTCTCGACGAGAACCGCTGCAACTGCCCCCAAGACTGCGTCGGCGCCGGAAATTGCCAGGCCGAGGAATGCATTATGGTGGCCGGAGATTATGTGGTTGCCGGCGGCGACTGCCCGGGAATCGGCTCCGACTTCAACATGTATGCGGTCACCCAGACCGGCGACTGTAGTGCAATGGAAGCCGAATTGGCGGGCGGCATGTGCGATACCGGCTGGGGCTATAAGTGGGATGGGAGCGAATGCGTTTATCTCGGTGGACGCTGTGAGTGCCTGGGCGAAGATTGTCACAATCTCTTCCAGTCACAGCAAGACTGCCGCCAGGCCTATGGCCATTGCTTCCCGGGCGACTCCTGCGACCCGATGAGTGCCGAACTGGGTGATATACCTTGCGACACTTTTTGGGGCTACAAGTGGGATGGGAACCAGTGTGTTTACCTGGGCGGCGGCTGCCCGTGCGAGGGCGCGGACTGCGACAAACTGTACCAGTCGGAAGAAGCCTGCCGGTTGACCCATGCTCATTGCAACACTGAATCATGTCAGCTCGGGTTCGGCGGGTTAATCGGAGAATTACTCGGCCAAGAAGGCTGCATCGATCACAACATAATTTTCACCAGCCGCGGCTGCTCAGGAGCAGTCATCATCTTCGGTGTCTCCAGGACAATGCACTTTACCTGTCCATTCCCAAATGCCGACCAGACTCAACCTACCTGTTCAGTGTTCTTAGATGACATGATCGATTGATGGCGGGTGCCCACCCGCAGATGAAGGGGAACGGTTCCGTTTGGGGCCGTTCCCCGAACTTTTATGAGGGGTAAGCGCCATGAAAAATAGAAGCTCTTTCAAAAATCCCTTGTTATTACACTTAATTATTCCTGTCTGTGGTCTATTGGCGACTGCCTGTACCAACTACCTGCCGCTGGAAGGCACCCATCCCGGCAAAAAAACTGAAGGTGCGCTATACATAGCAACGGCTGCCCTGAATACTCCACATTTCGTGCCGGTCGACGTTTCCGGTCCTGCGGCAACGTTACGCATCGGCCCGGACCGCGGCCGTGGCTATGGGCTGGGCGAAGGCAACTTGCGTTATTTGACCGTAACACCTGATGGCCGGCAAGTTATCGTCTCTTTTGACACCCGTGAACACGAACAGGTTCTTTTCGCCCTGAGCCTGAATGGGTCGCAGGCGGATAACCCAATCAGGATTGCAACTGCCAACGCCCTGACCAGCGATCTGGTTGTTTCTGATGACTCGCTTTTTGTCTTGTATGTCGATCAGCAAGTCCTCTACCGTGCCCGCCTGGATGGTTCCGATGCCGACTCGCCGACTATCCTGGCATCTCCTCCGGCCGACCAAAGTGTTGTCAGGCCGCGCTGGGTCGCGGCTGCCGATCGAGTTGTCTTCGAATTCGAACGAAGCTCAACCTCGGGTAACACTTACTCAAACATTTATTCGGCCAGAGCAGACGGCAGCGATGCCGACAATCCCCTGGCGCTGACCAACTCAACCAGCGTCCAAAACCGGGCCGGAGCCGTGCTGCCCGACGGACGAGTGATTGCTTCGCTCGGCGACGGAATTTTATGGGCCCTGCCGGTAACCGGCGGAGAAGCAGTCCGCCTGAGCCCGACAGATCTGAGGGTCTCCCTGATAGGAATCGTCAATGACGGGCAAGAGGCGATCATCACCCTCCGGCAGGCCTACGGCTGGCCGCGCCAACTGGTCAAGGTAAGCACCGACGGATCGCTGGCCGATCAGCCGATCCCTCTCAGCGGTCAACTCGAAGATCTCCAGGCTGTCCTTTCTCCCGATGGCAGTCGTCTGGCTTATGTCGCCCAGGGGACTGCAGGCAGATGGGCCGTATTCGACATACCTACAGACGGTTCCTTCTCGCAAGTCGATATCCAGATTACTGACTGGCTCTCTTCCAGGATTTACTTGTGGGCCTACACACCCGACCTGCAAAGCCTGGTGGCTTGCGACTACAACGATAAAATTCTACGAATCGACCGCCCTGGATCTGAAACCTCGCGCCCGCAGGTCCTGACGACTGCTACCCGGTATCAACCGGGCTGTGGTCAGGTAAGCCTGACCGCCGACGGATCCCGGCTACTTTACTCGCAATACTCTGATAGCGGTTACGGGACCTGGAGCGTGCCCCTGGACGGCGGCCAGCCGGTAGAGGTTGTGCCCAGCCCTTACGGAGGGACACATTTGGCGTCGGGAGCCCTGTATCTCAAACTTGATCACGCGACTTCAGCGATTTTTATGACCACACCTGAAGGCGCTCCTGAGCGCCTGACTACCTGGTTGCCTACGGCGATCGAGCAAGCCCACCTGGTTCAAGACCCGGCCCGCCTGGTTTATTTAACAAGCGGTTCAAACGCGGCCTGGTACAGCCTTGCCATAGGCGACACGGCTGATCAACGGCCTGTAAAAATTGCTCCGGCCGGCTACCATCTCAATCTGGTCAATCTGACTGACACACATCTGATTCTTGACGAAAAATCCGCGGTGCCCGGCACGCGCCTGCTTTCATATGCATTCGACGGCAGCAATCTCGACACGCCGATAACTCTGGCAGAGCTATTCGTGAATACCTATTACTACATTGAGCAGTTGGCTCAGGTTATTGTGGCCGATAACAATCTGGTTCAAGTCGTCCCGGTGGATGGCCCTCAGGCCGGCCGGGCAACAACCGTCATGCAAGATGTAGAACACGTCCAGCAACTCATCTATGACCCGCATAGCCAACGGGTCCTGGCTGCAATTTGGAGATACGAGACTACGGACGCTGTCCTGGCTGCCAAGATCGACGGCTCTGAGGCGAACCGGCCAATCGTGCTGGCCACAACCGGCAGTTATACCAACGCCTATCACTATCTTAATGTCGTCCCCGAGCAGGGCCGCACATTGATAACTCTGGCAACCGACTATACCGCTGTACCTCATCCGATCCAGGTCCTGACTGTCCGCGAGGGCGGCCAGAATGCAGGCAACGAAGCGCCCCTGGCTCCTGAAGGATACTTGCTGCTAGGAACTCCTGAATTCGGCGAAGAAGCCGGCCGGCTTCCGCGGTTTACTTCAGACGGGATCTGGAGCCTTTTACGCGGCCCGGGCGGGTTATACGCAGCCCGAACAGACGGCTCGGACGCGGCGGCTCCCCAGCTGTCATTGGCCGGCGACTGGATTCATTTGCTCAAAGGCCTGGAGCTGACCTCCGACGGCCACGGTTGGGCCGCCCAGTCCGATAATATTATTTATGCCTTTGATGTCGACGCTTCCGGTAAGCCGGTCGCCTTGACTCCGGAGATCGAGGGATACACCGACTGGGCTGGCTGGGTAAATGACGGTCAATGCCTGGTCTATAGAAACAACTTTGACTTTTACAGCAGGCTGTATCTGGCGCATAGCGACGGTTCGGACGCCGGCCAACAGATACCTTTAACTCCTGAGGACATCAGCGTCGCTGAACAGGTCGTAGTCGCCCCCGACGGAAACACTCTTATATTCAAAATCCTGAGCGGCCCCGACCGCAGCTTGCTTCAGCTGAATTTGCCCGCCGACTCGGCCGACCCTCCAGTTGAGCCAGTCCCGTTGTCCCCAATTGATGATGCCGCCGAGACCCTGATTGGTTTCTTGCCACAACCCTAATGCTGAACACCATCTCGTTTCAGGTCTACGAAACGCTTGACGACTTCATCCTTTTTCAGGGTCACAAAGAAAGTATAGGAAAGCTCTACCTCGGGGTTGATCAATTTGATGCGATGGCGGCCGGCTTTTAACTTCAGGCCGTTGACTGTCGGCGTTGTAACTCCGCTGTCTTTCCCGTCGATAATGACTTTTGCCCATGGCTCGGAATTGATGAAGACCGTCCCCTGTCCTTTGGGCTTGACTATCTTTTTTACGACCCGAACCCGATCGGCCGATTCAATTTGGTCGGCTTGCGCCTGGATGACTCCCCCGTCAGCTTGCTGGTCGGCCTGAACCTGGGCAAGCGTCCCGGCGTCCGGGTCTGAGCCGGCATCGGCCGTGACCGGGGAAATCGCCGAATCGGACTGCCCGGCACCTGTTTGACCGGCGGAAGGTTTGCTTTTCGGCCAGGCCAGAATCGTTATGACTACAGCGATTCCAACCAGCAGGCTGACTAAAACAAATATCATACCCAAATTCGATTTTGACGGCCGTTGAACAACGTTCTGACCTTCTTTCGAGAGCTGCCCAACCTCCAGGATCGGTTCGGTCCCCTGGGCAGGTGCCGCCGAGCTGCCGTCGAATGTCAACAGCCGATCACTGACCGCCAGCTCGTCGACCTGCATGGCAGGCATTACCTTTTTCAGCCAGTCTTCCAGATCGGCGTTCGAAGCACGCAAGTCAGACGCCAGCATTGCGTTTTCGAGTGCCAAATCGAAGGCGCGCGCGCTTTCGAACCGATGTCGAGGACTGGTCTCCAGGGCCCGCATTACAACTGCATCCAATTCACTCGGGACCATAGGATTGTCATTGGAAGGTGGTTTGATATCCGGCTGGCGTGCCTTTTGCAAAATCTCGGCCTGTTTCTGGCCGCTGTATAACTCACGCCCAGTCAACATTTCGTATAATACGAGACCAAGCGAAAAAAGATCGCTGCGATGATCCAGCTCGCCACCAGCAGCCTGCTCCGGAGACATGTAGGCTATTTTGCCCCGGATCATGCCGGCCTCGGTCACGATCGCCCGACAGGTAGCCTTGGCAATTCCAAAATCGGCCAGTTTAACCTCGCCGGCCCGCGACAGCAGTATATTCGGCGGGCTGACATCCCGGTGAACCAGATTTAGCGACTGGCCGCTTGCGTCCCTGCGTTCCTGCACGAAGGCCAGCCCATTGAGAACCTGGCGGCAGATAAAACCGGCCAACGCCATGGGCAACGGCTGATCCATCGAACTGGCGTTTTTGAGAATGCATTCCAGATTGGCACCCTCAACGTACTCCATAACTATGTAGTAGCGATCTCGTACCTGCCCGAAATCCAGGACCTGAACTATGTTGGCATGATTGAGTATTGTTGCAATCCGGGCCTCTTCGATCAACAAAGCCGTCAAACGATGATCGGATGTATAGGCCGGCAAGATGCTCTTGATAGCAATGTTTTTCTCGAACCCGGCCGCCCCAACTACTTTTCCGAGAAAAACTTCGGCCATTCCACCGGAACCGATCCGACCTAAAATTCGATATGAGCCGCTCATCTTTTACCTGGGCCGGGTGATTATTATTTGATAACTCGAATCTTCTGAACCGCTGAGCAGATGATAGCCCAGACCTACACCGGCCCCGACGGCAACGCTGCCAACCAGGCTCCAGAACCACCAGGTATTATACCAGGCCGTTGCGACCAAACTCACTGGTTCAGTCTTTTTGGCGTCTTTTTTTCCAAGATCACCAATTACGGGCGGCGGATCAATCACCGGCAGTTGGGCTAGTTTATCTTCAAGGCTTATTCGCCTGGCTGCAATTACTCCCTGGTAGATACAGTCGCTCGGTCGGACCGAACTGGTCGGATCACTCACGACCGGACAGATAATTAGCTTCGAGACCTTGCCGCTGGAGCTATTTATCAACACAGCCACAACTTTGTCTTCGAAGACATCGCCCAGGATCAGGTAGTCTGTCCCGAAGGCTCGGGCCGTTTCTCCCGGGTCGGCCCCGGATTCTTCGAGCGGCTTGCCCTCCAGCAAGAAGCCGGCCCGATCTGGAAAAAGGGCAATCCTGAGACGAAGCTTGCTGTTCACCGGCAGGGTGACTTTTCGAATCCAGAGATTATGATCGGGAGCACTTACGGTAAGACAGTGTGATCCGGGAGGTATGCCCTCTTGGACAAGCGGCAGTGTCCCGATTTTCTGTCCGTCCAGGTAAACGCTGGCGGCCCGGGGAAACCCGTCGATCGTCACCAGGGATTTCGGCTGTTTGAGGAGTTCAGCGCGGGCCTGTTGATAGAGTGACACGATTTTCGGGGCCAGTTCTTTAGGATCCGGTTGCCAGGCTGGATCAATCGCGGCAAGTCTGGAAAACGCCTGGCGGGCCATGTCTCGCTTACCATCCATAAAATGAATCAATCCCTCGAGAAAGTAGTGTGAACGAAACAAGCTCAAGCTAGCCCCACCGCAGCCCGAAACCAGAACTTCACGCGCCTCGGCCAGCCGCTTGATCGCTGTTGCATGATCAAACTTCTTATAAGCCTCACGAGTTTCACTGATCAATTCGGCCGAGCGTCGGGCGGCTTGACCAACGACCTCAAGGTCCACAGGCTTTTCCGGGATCGAGACAAGCACACCATCGGTTTGGTTGAGTTTTTGCTCGAGCGCGGAAATCAATTTTTTTTGTGTTTCTAGTGTGGCTGGACGAGATCTGAAGAATAAAGTCAGCCTATCCTGGGCCCCGGCTAGCGGGGCAGTCGCTCCAATCAGAAAAAAACAAATCAATCTCAACTTGGCTTGCATGTTGCCGAAGTCTACCAATCGTTTGGAAAACTGGCAACTTCGGGCAAGGTTTCAGACAATTGCGCCTTTAATTTGACTAAGCGACGAATATCCGGCTAGGATTTTTCAACTCAATGAGGTCTTGATGATCGTAGCGCGTAACCATCCCCGTGTTGATTTCTTCAGTCCAGTCAAAGTGTTGTTACCAGACAAAAATGTCTCGGTCGACACATTTGCCTGCAACATCAGTCAGGGCGGCGTATTTTTGCGCAGTAGCCGGCCGTTGCCTGCCGGAACTCGGGTCGCCCTTAAATTTGATACCCAACAGGGACCGGTCGAAGTAACTGATGGTGAAGTAATCTGGGCCAAAAAATTCGAACCGATCAATGTCGACGGGACCGTGCCTGGAATGGGCATCCAGTTCAAGTATGTGCCGGCAAGCTCAAAGCTGCTGATCGGTTCTTTGGTGACCCATAATCTACAATCCGACCAACCTGAACCCGTAGCAGATATCAAAAATATACCATGTCAAACAGATGATTCCGTCTCACAGCTTCGTATTCAGCCTGCCCGACCTAATGAAGATCTCAGCCCGTCAATAATCAAATACCGGCGCCAAAACCGGGTTCTCATGTTCACAACTGCTGTATTGGGTGTTGGAGTCATCACCTGGATGATTTTATCTACTTTGCTTCAGCCTGGTTCAAAACCTCCGACCGACCGGCCGGCTGTGCAAACCGAGCCAAAACACGAACCTAGACTGGCGCAAGCTGGTCCCCCAGTTGCTGCACGCACCGAAGAGGCGATTTTACCGAAACTACCCACGCCGACCGAAACCAAGCTTGCCGGCAAATCTAATTCACCAACTTCCGGACTAAATATCGACTTGCCAACTTTCCTCGAAACCGCCGATGGCTGGCAAATGCTGCTACGCATTGATCCGACTGCGCGCTTCAAGTATTTCAGCCTGGATGATCCCGCCCGTCTGGTTGTCGATCTTATAGATTGCAAATTTGTCGGCTCGCGAAATTTCATAAAATCGCCGACACCCTTTATCCGGGCGCTTAGAATCGGAAGGCGCGATGGCTATGTTCGCCTGGTACTCGATTTCGGGACCGGCGAGCGGCCGGTACACTCGCTCAAGAAGACAGCCGAAGGCCTCAAGATCCATTTCAAGCAATAACCCAAGTAATTAATTGTCATTTTGACAGTTCTAGGCCGCCTACGTTAGGATCGCGTTTATGAAACCCAACGAT
>JAFDKH010000275.1 GCA_019307065.1 Deltaproteobacteria bacterium | reverse complement strand
CGGCTTTTTTCTTGGTCAGCTCGGCCAGTTTTTTTTGCTTTGAGGAGACTTTCTTGCGCTTGGCTTCGAGCTGGGCGACTTGTTTTTCCAAAGCGGCGACCTGCTTGCCCTCGTTCTTGAGCATTTGCTCGTATTTGGCGGGATCGTGAACCGCCAGGGGCATATCGTTATCGAAATTGCCGAGTGTGTCGGGGTGCTGATTGTTCTGCGTGTCTTTGGCCACCTTGCGGCTGGTGTAGTCAAAGGCCTCGCCCAGGGTGACAATTCCGTTGCCGTCTACATCGCCCGAGCCATTGAGTGCCTCGAGCCAGTAGTGGGTGAAAACCCCATGACCGCCGCCCCAGCGTTTGCCTTCCTGGGAGTATTCGCCGGTGCGCGAGCCGGTCACGACTACCCGACCGGGCTTGGTCTTGGCCAGCTCGCGGACGAAATCGTTTATTCGATTCTCACCAGCGGCTCGTGTGCCGCCCAGCGATCCGCCAATGCCGGCCGAATGACAGGCGTCGGTCAGCATGACCACCCGTTCGGCGAAGATGTGTTTTTCCAGGATGTAGGTGATCTGATCCATCGGCAAGGCTGTGCCGAACAAATCATCAACGTCGGCCTCGTAGGTCAAGAAGTACAGATTTGAAGGGTTCTTGGGCTCGGGCGCTCCGTGACCGGCGAAATAGATATAGACCAGATCGTCCTTGACTGCTTTTTTCAAGAAAGTGCCCAGGGCCGAGCGGACTTTCTGGACGGTGGCGTCTTCGTCCAGGAGCAGCTTGATGTTTTCTTTCTTGAACCCGCCGCCGATCGGTGTGCGGATGAAGTCATAGAAGGCTTGGGCATCCGGTACGGCGTACTTTAGCGAGGTTACCTCTTTATTCTTGTACTTGGAGATACCGATCACGACTGCATAACGCCCGAGATCCTGGCGATGGCCGTGAAGCCGTCTAATGCCTTTGATGCCCCGCTTTTCATCGGCTAAGGCAGTCAGCCCGCAAATCAGCAGGCTAACCATAGAAATATAAAAAAAACGATTGCGCATTATTGCTCCCGTTTTAGTAGAAAACGAAGCCGAAATCGAAGACCATACCAAACTCGTCCCGATCTCGCAGGTACTCGTTGTCGTCGCCGAGCAGGCCGATAATGAAATGAAAACTGCCGGTCAAGGGCCCCCAGCTCTGACGGTAGCCGATGGCCATATCCATATTGAACATGCTGCCGTAAATGCCGTCATCGGATTGACCAGATTCGGGCTGCATGACGGTCAGCGGAAAACGCAGTTCTACGATCGGGTGGCCGCCGGTAACCACCTCGTAGGACATCTTGAAAGCCGGTACAAAGCTCAGGGCGACATCTTCCCAGCCATTATCGCCATCTTCTAGCATGTCGAGCACAAAGGCATTGAAGCCTAAAAAAAACTCGAACGAAAGCTCTTTAGTCGGCTTGATTACCATCGAATAGCCGGTTGACAGCGAAAGGGCGTAGGTGTCATGACGTTCGTTGCTATAGTCGCTTCCGTAACCCGACCAATCGAAACCGATTCCCAACAAGAACATGCTGCCGACCCCGCGATTGGGGTCGCCCCACATCGAACGCATTTCGAGAGTGTATGTTTTTTCGAAATCCATCGAATAAGCGTAGCAATGCCGCCATTCGCTGGTGCGCTTGCCCATGCCGATCGTCCACATGGTCTGTCCGGTCTGCAAATTGACGTGCAGCCCGGCGAGCGGACCCGATTCTCCATCGATTACCGGGGCCAGAACCAGTTGAAAAAAGTTGTTCTGGCGCTGGCTGGGGAACAGGACCGGATCGCCGTAATCGGTTTCGGCCGCGGCCCAGTCGGCTGTAGCCGGCTGGGAAAACAGGATGATTAGCAGCCCGGTTATCAGGCCCACGCAAGTGTACCTAGAGGCGTTGAAAGAATTCATCGCGCTCATACCTCCTTAGATTACTGGGAGAAAAATTCCTTTACCTACGGGCTTACTTTAATTTGACGTAGTCACCGACGCGCACGTCGCGATACTCTCCCGGCGTGGCCGTAATAACGACCATCTTACAGGAGTTTTCATATACTGCTTTGACGTAGCCTTCGGCCAAATACATCACATCATGAATTTTTTCACCGGAGGGTGTTTTTAGAATCTGCTCGCCCGGGGCGATGATCAGTGCGTTCAAGCCGGGCAGGATCTTGTCACGGCGTCCCAGGTTGACGGTCAGGACTTTGCCGTCCTGGACCAGCACCTGGCCGGTGCGTACCGCCTTCGGGTTGGGGAAAGCGTTGACGATTGCCTTGACCAGGCGTCTGAGATCTTCGCGGTTGAAGTCGACTTCCCGGCCGGCCATGCTGTAGCCGATCCGATGCTGGCCGCCGTACAGGACTGTTTTCGACCAGGCGTTGACC
Organism: Deltaproteobacteria bacterium; assembly: GCA_019307065.1. Classification (GTDB taxonomy): domain Bacteria; phylum Myxococcota; class B64-G9; order B64-G9; family B64-G9; genus JAFDKH01. The sequence continues at coordinate 3,525 of JAFDKH010000275.1, read as the reverse complement.
ACCCGGTAATCCAATGTGACCACCGAGCTTTGAATTTCGGTGATGGCCCCTATGAGAATAGTGTCAACGTTGGTTACTATGGCGTTGAATTCCCCGGCCAGGGCGGACAAGTCAAACGGCCGGCTGCCCAGAGGCTTCTCCTGGTTTTTGGTGATGACTTTATGTTTCTGATGTTTCTGCCAACTGGCCAGCAGCTGGCCGTAGTCGTCATGTCGTAACTGACCCCGGTCATAAAGTGAGAAGCGGTTGCTCTGGAAGAGCATGGTGCTGAGCGCGTCGGGCAATCCTTCGGTAATTGCTCCGGAATGGCCGGTCTGATCGATGAAGTTGAAAACGGCCATGCTCATCTTCTGCGAGATCGGTACCACCGTTGCCCGGGCCGGTTCAACCGGTACCAGGGGTGGCGGATATTCGAACAATCTGGCCTCGCCGTAAAATCCGGGGGCGCAATTGAACGAAGCCGCTGAAAGGATGAACAGGCTTACCAGCCAGACAACAAAGATTTTTTTACGATTATTCATGATTGTCTCCTTGTTCATTCAGCCGGCTCAGCGGGGTTTCTGGCTGAGCAGGATGGCCCTGACTCGTTTGCGAGGATAGTCCATGAAATCGTACGGTTCGTCCAGCTCGATCGCGGTTCCGTAGGCTTTCAAGGCATCATCCAGGTTGCCCATTCTTTCGAGCACGAACCCCTTCCAGACATAGAACATCGAGCGATTGCGCCTGATTTCGAGCTTGTTTTCCTCGAGGAAGGTCAGCTTGGCGATGGCTACTTTCCATTTCTGCTGGATAGCCGCCACGACCGCCAAGCCCAGGTGGGCCGGGGCGAACTGGGCATTGACCCGCAGAGCATCTTCGCAGCGCGCTCGAGCCGCTCGCAAGTAGGAGTCGATGTCGTGTTGATTGCGGGTGGCGTCCCACAGCTGTCTGCGGATGGACTTCTTTTCGCCCTTGGTCGGCGAGTTTTTCGGCCTGATCTTGGCGATTAATTCGGTGAAAGACATATCGAGGATGTCGTCGCTGGCTTTGCCTTTGGGCTCCAGCGGAACCAGCTGCTCGACCAACTCCAGCCGCAGCTTGTCACGCACATATTGAGCGTCGACGGCCTGGATAATGTACAGGTTGGCCAGGCCGACCAGGGCCTGGACGCTGTTGGGGTCCATGTCCAAAGCCTGGTTGTAATATTTCTTGGCCTCGGCGATCTTGCCCACCCGCCTGGAAAACTCGTACAGATGGTGGGGCTTGCAGAATTCCATTTCACCGCCGCGGCTATAGCGCATTCCCATCAATCCACAGGTTTGTACGGCCGGGCCTTCTTCTTCTTCTTCGGTTTCGACCAGGACTTCAAGCCTGATTGCTTTACGTGAACTCAGGGCGGCCATGCGCAATTTGTCGGCATCGTTGATGAAATCCCTGACTTTCTTGACATGCGCCTTTTTGATTTTTTCTTGAGCCTTGCCCTTTGATTTCTCCTTAGTGGCCTCTCTTCTCTCTTCTTCCTTATTTACGACTTCCAGCTCGGAAGTTTCAGCCGGTCCGGTCTCGGGTTCAGCCTCACCTTCCCAGCGATTGCCCTGCGTAAACAGGCCCGCGCAGCCAGTTGCCAAGATCGAGGCCGTAAAGGCGATAGCCATCACACACCAGATGCTCTTTTTCATGTCCGATCCTCTCGTCCAGGAGTTGTTCCAGTCGCAAGCCGGGATATCCCCCGGCCCGCCGTATAAATATTCGAATAGGCCGCTAGGTATCGTACAAGAGTGTAAAAGTCAACAGGAAATGAATGCGATAGAGAAATATCAGGGAGTCAATTGGGTTTTGCCCTCGTCGTCGATGCGTATCAGGCTGTATTTCTTGCCCGAGGCGCTTTGAACCCAGCCCTTGACGGCCCGGATGAAAACCTGGGGGGCTATATCGTCATGAGTGAACTCGGGTTGATTGCCCGGGCAGGCCTTGGCGTCGTAGGGCGGCATGGGGTGCATTTTTACATCTACCGGCCTGAACTCGAGGTGTAGTTTCAGTTTTCCAGATTTTTTCAGCTTGAGCAACTTGGTGTATGTTATTTCGTCCATGGGCAGCGCCAGGACCTCGCCTTCGGCAACGTTGAAAGCCGATAGAAACCGGTTGGGTCGGGCCACGCAGGGCGGGAAAGCCCCCAGGAACCATATTTCAGGGCGGATTGGGGTATGGCTCTCCATGCGATCGTACTCGTCGATTTCGAAATGCTTCCCGTCGAAAACGGCCTTATAGAGGCGCTTGGAAGGTTTCTTACCCTTTTTACGGTCTTTATCGGCAACCTTGGCGGCCTTGTGACAGTCGTCATAGGTCCTGAGACGTTCGGCCTTTTCTCCGCTGTGCGCCTGACCCGCTGCAAATATCAAAACAAAAAACAAGAAACCCGCAAACGCAGCGGCCGTTCTTATCGACTTGTTGGACAAAGTCATGTTTTCCTCCTTGAGCGTCATCTCGAATGCCACCGAGTCTAGATCATGAAGGCGGGATTGACAACCAACAAGTGCTCCCCTAAGCTGCAGCAACTAGATATCAGCCCGAACGGGGAGGTGGACTGGATGTTTTCCCGACTCTTATGTCTGACGCTCATACTGACCGGATGCTTCACCTTTTGCCCGGTGGCTGCCGACCAGGTGACGGATAGTAAGGTCGTCGGTTCCGATCAAAACGAGATTGAAGCTCCAGCCTTGACTCTCAACACTATGTTTCTTAAGAGGGAAAAGGCGGGCGACGGGTACCTCGAGATTGTTCTGAAGGAAGGCTCGATTCTCCGCTCGGGCGAAATGCTGAAACTTTCTTTCGAGGTTAACATTGAGGCTTACGTATATGCCCTGATGATTGATTCGCAGGGTAAAACTAGCGTCATTTTTCCCCACTCCGAAATTGCCACCTCCAATCACGTAGCCGCCGGTCGCTGGGTAGATACTCCACAGGCCGATGTTTGGTTTGAACTGGATGAAAAAACCGGGACCGAAACCATTTATGTTCTGGCGACAGTCAGCCCGATGAAGAACATCAAGCAGCTGGTTGACATACTCGATGCCATGGGCCCCGAGCGCGATAGCGCTGAGGCCGACAAAGAAGTTGCAGCATTTACTAGACGCGCGGCATTCATCCGTAAAAAGAGCCAAAAGAAAAAGAAAAAGAAGAAACTCCGCAAGCCGCTCAAGCCGATGGTCATTGCCGGTGTCGTGCGCGGTCCTGTCGACACCGCGACCTTGTCAGCCAAAAACAGCAACGGACGGGTTGTCGAAAAAACCTGTGATACGATCACCGGCCAGGGGGCCGTGGTCAGAGCCTTGTCGTTCGTTCACGAATAGTAAAAGTGAAGACGCCTCTTTCGCATAAAGGTCAAGCCGGCAAAATAGCTGCCCTGCTTGTTGGATCTATCATCGGTATTCTGGCGGGTGTTATTGCCTGGCTGGTTCCATCGATAGAGCTGGCCACGCTCGATCTGCGCTTCTTGCTGCGTGGGCCTCAAGCAAGTTCAAACAGTTTATTGTTGGTTGCCATCGA
>JAFDKH010000274.1 GCA_019307065.1 Deltaproteobacteria bacterium | reverse complement strand
GGAAAGATGAGATGAGAAAGCAACTGTCGGCCGTATTGAAGAAGAAGAAAGAGGACCAATCAGGCACAGACCCGCCGGAATCCGGATAGACCCAGGGACATTACAACGCGAATAAGAGGGGGCAGGGCAGAGCTGCGTCATTTCTTCGCCGTGATAGGTTGCAATTCTTCGAAAATTAACGACCATGTAGAATCCCAGTCAGTCAGGCCCAAGACTTGATAGGTTCAGCTACTTTTCCTGTACCAAAATGAAAAACGGTAGTTCCAAACGGAATCAAATGCTGAAAAATCAATCCAGAGAAATAGTTAGACCTCCGTCCCTGGTAGGTATAGAAAGGCGGCTGGGAGGCAAATAGATGAGATTCATCGTGTTGGGCGCTGGAATGCAGGGTGCGGCTTGCGCCTATGATCTTCTCCAACATCCAGATACCGAATATGTGACTCTAGTAGACCAGGATGCGGCCCTGATCGAGCAAGTCGGTAAAAGGCTGAATTCTGATCAGGTGCGTTCAGTCATTATCGACTGCAGTGATTCCAAAGCGTTGCAAGGTCATATTAAAGACCATCACGTTGTGGTTAGTGCCCTGCCGTACCGGCTCAATCTGGCGGCGGCCCAGGCAGCTTGCGAAGCTGGCGTAAATTTTGTGGACATGGGTGGCAACATCGAGACCGTCCTGGCCGAACTACGCCTGGCCAAGCGGGCCCGTGAAAAAGATATCTGCTTGATACCCGATTGTGGTTTGGCCCCAGGGTTGGCCAACGTCCTGGTAGCTGACGCAGTTGCCGAACTAGACGACATCAGCGACGTTCGAATCCGAGTGGGTGGTTTACCGGCCAACCCACGAGCACCTTGGGACTACATGTTAGTGTTTTCCTTTGAGGGCTTGATAAACGAATACACCGAGAGCGCTGCTATTCTGCGAGACTGGAATCGTTGCGAAGTAGATGTTCTGACCGAGGACGAACCAATCGCTTTTCCAGACCCGGTTGGTGACTGTGAAGCTTCCTATACTAGCGGTGGCAGTTCAACTCTGCCCTGGACATATGCCGGGAGAATCCGCAATCTGGACTATAAGACAGTCCGTTATCCAGGCCACTATGAAAAGTTGAGGGCCCTGAGAAGTTTGGGTTTTTTCGATACTGAAAAGATTCAAGTGCGCGGTCAAGAGGTTGCCCCTCGGGATGTTTTGCAGACACTCATGCAAAGCAAATTGTCCTTTCCGGGCGAGCCGGATGTAGTTGTTGTCAGGATAGAAAGCGAAGGCACACGCCAGGGTAAGCCTACCGTTCTTTGTCATGAAATGATGGATTATCGGGATGAGGAAACAGGGTTGACCGCCATGATGCGGACTACCTCTTTCCCGGTTTCAATAGTTGCACAAATGATTGCCGATGGGACTATCAGCAAAAAGGGTGCCTTTCCTCCCGAGATTGTGGTTCCGCCGACAGCAATGATTTCTGAACTCGAAAGAAGGGGAGTATTTGTCCGTCGGATATTCAAGAATAAGTGAGAATCTTGCCGGGCGGCCAGACTCAACCTGAGAGCATAATGAAAAAACTATTCTTCCTGACAACGTTTATTTCCGTTATGGCGGTTGTTGAAATGCCGGCGACTGCTGGCAAGCCGCCCCCGGTTTTTTCGATTATTTCAGATGATGGGGTCAGTCAGCTGAGTTTTTATCTCGCCCTTCAGTTTCGCTGGGAATATGAATACCTCGAAAGAGAGCCCGGCCAGGATCATGCCACGCGTAATGAGATTATGATCAGGCGAATCAGGCCGGTTATCAAGGGCAGCCTGTTTTTCGAAGATTTAACCTATTTGCTGCATGTTAGCCTGGTGCCGGGGGCACTAGAACTAATGGACTTGTGGTTTGAATATCGGTTTCACCCGAGCTATCAAGTCCGGGTTGGGCTGGCCAAGGTTCCATTCACCCGCTACCGGCTCAATTCTTTCCAGACTCGCCCGCTGGTCGATTGGTCGTATCCAACTCACTATTTCGGGGCCGAGCGTCAATTCGGCGCTACCCTTCACAACGGAATCAGTAACCCCGGTTGTTTCGAATACGAGTTAGGTGTCTACAGCGGAGTAAATTCGCGGACCGCGAATGGCATTGGAATGTCGAAGATATATGCCGAACAAATTGCCAGCCCTTCCGACCTGGCCGATCCTGATGCGGCGATGTTTACCAATATGCATACAGAGTTTGTAGCTCACCTGGCCTACAACTCTTCTGATATGAACGTCAAACTACCGACTGATTTCGAGGGTGGCCCAATCCGCTATTCACTCGGGCTGAGCCTGGCTTGGGATCTTAAGCCGACCCCGCGTCAGGACATGCGGCTGCGCTTAGCGCCCGAAATAGAAATCAAAGCCCATGGTTTTGCTGCTACGGCGGTTTTTTATATGGGTTTTACAGATCACCAGATGGACGGGACCGAATACTCGCTCGGAGCTATTGGTGGAGTGTTACAGCTGAGCTATTTGTTCTTTGAAAAATACGAGCTTGCCGTGCGTTATACGAGCGTTCACATTATGGACGAACTGCGTGATGACGCTCGCCAGTATGCCAATGTGCAAATAAATAAGGCGAGTGATGCCGCTCGGGTAGAACTGATAGATCAATATGCTCAGGTGGGACAGCTTGAGAACGACCACGAGATCAGCCTGGGCTTCAACTGGTATTTATTTGGGACGACGTTTAAATGGCAAGTCGATAGCGGCCTGCTTATGCACAATCGTATTGATGGTATTCGCTATGACGTACGTTTGCGGACGCAGTTTCAGCTAGCGTTCTAACTGAAATTGCCTGGAGGTTTTTATGGCTCAGCCAGAGTTCGAAAAAGCACTCGAGGATATTAAAACTTTGCCGGATCAACCGCCCAATGTTCTTCTAGAGCTATATGGGTTGTACAAGCAAGCCACCGTGGGTGATGTGACCGGCAAACGACCGGGGCTCTTGGATTTACGGGGCAAGGCAAAATATGATACCTGGGCAACCCGCAAGGGTATGGCAAAAGAAGCGGCCATGGACGAGTACGTTGCTGTGGCTGAGCGCCTGCTCAAAGAGCAGGCAAGTAGTTGAAATACGTTTCTACCAGCGATCAATAAGCCAACTTTTGTCGATCTTCAACATCTGGACGTTGTTCCGGCTAACAAAAGATTGCTTTGTTTTGCGCCAACAGACTTCCAGGTAACCGCGCGTTTGGTAAATTTTCGCCGACACTTCCACCTCTTTTCTGGGGCGAATAAAAAGCGGGCAGATTTTTAGCTGGTAGCCATTTTTTAGCTCGTTACGTAGCCTCATAAATGCACTTTTCGGTTTCGCTCGATTACGGTTCTTATCAGTCTTTGCAGTGAAGAAACCGAAAAATGCTTTTTCGTCGTTCCGCTCGGCTGCTTTTAGAGCTTTGGCCATTATTTTAGTTGCTTCTTGGTAGGCCTTTTTATAGACACGATTTTGCTGGGTATCGTCCAGGACGGGTACCACGGCTGTTGCGACCTTAAAGGGTAATTCTGAAAGTCTTCGACCTGTTCCGTTTGTCTCCATTGCGAGCCGCCGGGGATATTCTTCCTCGAGGATCTTAATCTGATCATAGAAGGCACCTACGTCAACCAAGCGCTTTTTGGCGTCCCCGGTTTGCTCCTGTGTGTCGGCACTATACGCTTGAATTTTAATTGCATTGAAGACTCTGGCTGCGGCGTCCCAGAAGTAAGGGCGCTTGCGATCGAACAAAGTCTTGTAGGGCGTGAATACCAGGTCTTCGAGCAATGTCCGTCGTAATTCAACCAGTTTGGGATTATAGGGTGCCGAACCGGCCAACTTCATGTATTTTCCGCAGACTTTCCTGAATTCATCCACGCTCATTACTTCTTTCTTCTTGGCCGGGGGCTTTGATAAAGAAGTAATCGAGTGGCGCAGTCGCGGTTGTGCGCCGAGCAGTTCATCTACCAGAGGACCGATTCGCTGGGGGGCAACCTTGAGGCCCTTAATCATCGCTTTGGCCCGGGCAGTGACCTTGGCCTTTTTGGCGTCAATTAGTTGCAGCGATAAGACGTAGAGATCTTCAAGTTTGCCGACGCTACCACCGATCAACCAGTCGGCGCCCAGGGCACCGGCCAGATCGGCCATGCAACTCTCGTCGTTGCAGCCTAGCAGTTCTTTCTGCTGCTTGGCGGTCAACAAGGCCCGGACATCTGCCGGACCCATAGCATTTATTCCATGACGCGAGAGCAGGGCCTCGAGTAGCAGGTCGCACAGAACTCCATCGGTTCCGGCCGGCACTCCGGCATAGGCATGGACTCCGGGGACCACAACTTTTGTATCTTTCGGCTCTTGAGCCACAGCAGTCAAAGAAATTCCACAAGCCAGGACCGCCAACATGATTGCCCTTGGCAGCCTGAGGCCTACAAGGTTTTCGCTCTTCATCGATTCTTCCTCTGTCTAGATTTGTCCAAACCCTACTAAACATTTGCAGGCCCTACAACCAATGAATTCCATTTAAAGTGTGATTCGGATCACGGGCTGTATTCTTGAATTAGTGAATAATATTCACACCTTGTAGCCTGAATCTGTTGCGAAAAAGATACACGTTTTCATTTTCATGTTTGGCCTTGGTTTGTAAGTTGCTGAAAATGTTCGAGTAGATTTCTGGACAGCTGCAACTATAACATGGCACATTATTTGCTATAAAATAACTGCAATGATCAGTACTAAACAAAATCAAGCTGTTGTAATTGCGCTCGGATGTGCGCTGTGTGCTTTTGTGTGTGGTATCGCACCCGCCCAAGCAGGCGATGATGACGGCCCTTCCGAGCACTTCTATTTAGGCGAAGCTCGCAGCAGTTTATCCTGGGACAACATCAGTGCCATGGAGACCGGAGTTCTGAAATTCGGGGGGTCGGCCGGAATTCATGTCTTGAACGGGATTGAAGTTGGTTTCGAACAGCAATTCATAGTACCAGTCGAGATCGGAACCCAGGCGCGCTCTTGGGGCTACCTGCGAGTTGTGCCATTTCGAAACTGGTATATCAGCCCGTTTTTTGCAGCCCGGGTCGGGTATTATTTTTTACCCGAGAACGATGCAGTTGGTGTTGGTGGCGGTTGTGGAGCAGTCATGTTTGTAGATGATCACATTGCCTTTGAGGCCAGCCTGTTTTACCAAGCGGTCTTCCACCCCTTACTTCCTATAGAACGCCAAACCGAATTCGACTGGCGGGTTGTGATCTTTTTCTAAAACATAAAAACTATTCGAACGGTTAGCTCTACATGTTTGACGACTCTAGTGACCCGTGTTTTACTGCATCTAACTCACGGGCTTGTCTGAATTGTGGAGGTAACTACCGGTGATACGCGCTGTAGTTCTTGCTTGTCTGATTTTTTTAACAGCCTGCACGACCCCCAAGTCTATACATCCGCCGGATGCCGCCCTGCGTGCCAAGCAGACCGAGATGTTTACCGCCCGGGTCAAAGAGCTCGGTAAGAACGGTGACTGGCTGGTAACTCGCGGCTACCATTTTGCCGACGATCTAGTTGCCACGGTTACCAACATTCCACTGAGTCATGTGGCCGTCTTGGATATGGACAACGACCAGGTCATTGAAGCCGAGGGCAAGGGAGTCCACTCTACCAAGTTGAAAGATTTCGTCGACAAGTCGCACCGGGTACTCTTGATCAGGCCGATGTGGGCCCAGGGCAATGCCGCCGAGGATGCCGTCGTGATAGCCAGGAAATTGATCGGCAAGAAGTACGACTTCCTGGGCACAATCGGGATAAACGACTCAAAGCGGTTTTATTGTTCAGAGCTGGCGATCTTTATCTATAAGAAGTATCAGAAAGAAATCGATCACATTCCAAAAATAATCGAGCCGGGCCAAATGTACCTGTGGGGCCAGGTTCTCTACGATTCGCGTCCGAGAAACTGATCGAGCATGTGCGTGCCGCGAATGAA
>JAFDKH010000099.1 GCA_019307065.1 Deltaproteobacteria bacterium | reverse complement strand
TCATCAATGTCAGAAATAATCTGGGAGCCAAGCGAAGAATACACAAAGAACAGCAACATTAAGCGTTTCATGGACAGGCATGAGATCAAGCACTACGACGAGTTGATCAAACGCTCAACCGACGAGATCGAGTGGTTCTGGCCGGCAATGCTGGAAGATTGCCGGGTCGACTGGTTCAAGCCGTGGGAAAAGCTCATGGATTCAGGTTCTTCAAAAAGCTTCGAGTGGACCAAGTGGTTCATCGGAGGCAAAATAAACATTGCTTACAACAGTCTTGTACGCCACGCCAAAGATCAGACAACTCGAAATAAACCAGCATTCATCTGGGAAGGCGAGGACGGCAAAGTAGAGGAATGGACCTACGAACGCCTGGATCAGGAATCCAACCGTTTTGCCAACGCTCTGCGCAAGTTGGGCCTGCAGCCCGGAGACGTTGTCGGGTTCTATATTCCGATGATCCCCGAGTTGATGGCAGCTTTTTGGGGATGTCTCAAAGCCGGCTGTCCTTTCGTACCGGTCTTTTCTGGATTCGGACCAGCCGCACTGGCAGTTCGCATGGAGGATTGTGAGGCAAAGTTGATTCTGACTGCGGATGGTTCCCTGCGCAGAAACAAGCGGGTTAATCTGAAACCAGTCTGCGATCAAGTAGCTGACAAAGTAGGCAGCATTGAGCACATCCTGGTTGTTAAACGCCTGGGCGATCAGGAAATTCCATTCACACCCGACAGAGACTTGTGGTGGGAAGATGTAGTCCCAAACGAATCGGATTCCTTCGAATGCGAGCAGCTAGATTCTGAAGATATCGCAATGATTCTCTATTCTTCCGGTACAACTGGAAAACCCAAGGGCACCATTCATAGCCACGGTGGCACCAGCGCACAAATTGTCAAGGAACTCGGCTACGCCTTCGATGTCAAACCCAGCTCACGCTTCTTCTGGGTAACCGATATTGGCTGGATGATGGGTCCCTGGCAATTCATCGGCGTTCAGCATTTCGGTGCAACACATATGCTTTTCGAGGGTGCTCCTAACTATCCGAATGCCGATCGCGTTTGGGAGATGGTTGAACGCCACAAGATTACCCATCTGGGAATCTCGCCGACACTCATCCGGCTATTGATGCGTTCGGGAACAGATATAGTCGCTAAACACGATCTATCCAGCCTGAAATTCCTCGGCTCGACTGGAGAAACCTGGGATCCAGAATCTTATAAATGGTTTTTCGACAATGTCGGACTTAAAAAATGCCCGATAATCAATATCTCGGGAGGAACAGAAATGGTTGGTTGTCTTCTGTCTCCTTTACCGATTACTGCTCTGAAATCATGTACCCTTCGAGGCCCTGGACTCGCCATGGATATCGATGTTTTTGATGATGACGGCAATCCGGTGCGGAATCAGGTTGGCCACCTGGTATGCAAGAAACCCTGCCCGTCGTTTACTCGGGGGTTTTTGAAAGATTCCGATCGATATATCGAAACCTATTTTTCCAAGTGGCCCAAAGTCTGGTATCATGGTGATTTCGCCAGCGTTGATAAAGATGGGTTCTGGTTTCTGCACGGCCGATCCGATGACACAATCAAGGTGGCCGGAAAACGAACTGGACCGGCGGAGATCGAATCAGCCTTGCTTGATCACGCCGCTGTGTCCGAAGCAGCTACCATCGGCGTACCGCATGAGATAAAAGGTCAAACGCCTGTCTGTTTTGTGGTGCTCTCTCCAGGACATGAGCCAAGCGAGGAACTAAGAGAAGAACTAAAACAACAAGTCGTTAAATTTCATGGAAAAACACTCATGCCTGAAGATCTCAAGTTCGTCAGTGCTTTTCCTAAAACTCGGTCGGCTAAGATAGTCCGCAAGACAATAAAAATGAAATATCTTGGCGAGACTGATCTGGGAGATATCTCTTCTATTGAGAATCCCGAAGCCATAGACGAGATTGGCAAGGCCCATTAGCCCAAGCAAGGCAATCGGACATTCGAATGTGGGCACTTTTCAGCATATTGCTTTTCCAGGGAATTCTGTCTCAACTTGTACCGTTGAATACGTCACTGTTCGCAGATGACTTCGTTTCAGTTAGCTGCCCAAAATCCGAAGCTTGCTTTTTCCTCGACACAGCTGGAAATTTATTTTTTTCGAATGATGCCGGTAAAAGCCTGAAAAGGCGCGCAAGCTTGGACGAAATCAAACTGCGCAAAATACGATTTTCCGGCTTGCTAGACGGGTGGGGACTGGACCAAGACGGTGGTCTGTGGCGCACACAAAATGGCGGCAAAATCTTTACCGCGATTGCATTGCCTGATCACTCGGGAGTGGCAGATCTTGCTGTTGACCAAAAAATACTTTGGCTGGTAAGTCATAACAGGTTCCTCTACCGCTCCAATAGACAGGGTGAATTGTTCTTGAGATCACGTTTACCGGCCCAAGCGGCGGCACTTAGCGTAAACAACGATAATACGGTTGTCATTTTAGGAGCTAATCAGGGAGACGTATATTATTCCAAAGATGGTGGTCAAAATTGGCATCGTTCGCTCCCAATGCAGGGATCTGCAACAGCTATTGCCTTGTCGCCGACCGGAAGCCTGATTGTGTCCGGCTGCCAAGGCAAGCTAGCTCACTCGAATGACGGTGGTCACAACTACATCGAGCTAGAAGCCCGAGAAAGAACCGCATCCACAGATCTTGATTGCCTGAGAGTCGCCGGGTTTCTTGAAGATGGTAGATTCGTGTTGCTTGGAAATGCCGGAAAAATTATGATTGGCGATCGTACTTCTGAGAAGTTCGAAGTTGCCGGCATAAAGACAGCGGCTAACTTCAGCGATGTAAGCGTGCTCGGCAAGGGCCTTATGCTGGTCGGAGACCATGGAACCCGGGTTCATGCCCGACTGACGCAATCCAGTCGACTCAGCCTGACTAAACTAGGAGGAAACGGATCGGGGATCACTGACATCGATATTCCGTCCCGGAATGTATATTGGGTCGCTCACCATAATGGTGATTTGACTCTATCCCTTGATGGGGGCCTGAAGTGGGCAACAGTCGAAACTCCTGATAAAAAATCGATTCGTATCTCGTTTGTCGAAAGGAGGCGCGGCTTTATCCTGTCCGGCCACCATATCATTTACGGCACCCAAAATAGCGGAAAAACATGGCAAAAACTGGGGTACTGGCCTGACATCCACCTTATTGACATCTTCTTTATAAACCGGCTGCGCGGCTGGATTGTTGGAAATAACGGATGTGTTATTCGCACGACTGATGGAGGAAAAACCTGGACAATCAATCGTTTGCCAACCACTTTGACTCTTAACAAAGTCCTTTTTGTTGATTCTCAACGTGGCTGGGCAGTTGGTGAAAAACAGGCAGTCTACAAGACTACGGATGGAGGAAGAAACTGGTCGGCCAAGCTGACCGGGCGTGGAAATCTTTACTCTGCGCAGTTCGAAAAAACTGGCAAGGGATGGGTCGCGGGAGAACACGGTGTGATTCTCTACACTCCGGACGCTGGTGAAAGCTGGACTCCCAGACAAGTGCCAACCTCAAAGACCGTCAAGGTCCTGGCCTTTATCGACCAGCAACGTGGTCTAGCAGCCGGTCAGGACGGCGAACTTTTCATCACTAAGGACGGCGGTCAGAACTGGAAACGACTTTTCCAATACACTCGCACATCCTTCACTGCGGCAGCCTGCCAGAGAAAAAACGCACGTTGTCTTCTCGGTTCGGATCGAGACCAACTTTTTGAAGGCAACCCGTTTAAATACGTTCGGTAAGTGAGCAAGGATGGGCTAGTTGTCAAACGGGGCTATATCGAATAGGATGTTTTTACCGTGAGCAATGATAAACGCTACAAGGATAGAGCCCCAATCGAGGTTCGAGTTGAATACCGAACGGTCGGCAGTTTTCTGTCCGACTGGACAGCCAATATTTCCCAAGGCGGAGTATTTATTCAGAGTACAAATCCGTTCAAGATAGGAACCTCGGTCCGTTTGGTTTTTTCCCTGCCGGGCATCCCTTTACTCTTTGACTTAAATGGAGAAGTCAAGTGGGTTCAGACCATCGCAACTGATGAACATCCAGTACCTGGAATGGGAATAGAGTTCATACATATTGATGAGAGCATTCAAAAACGAATTAAAGCTTATGTGAAAAACTATAGCAATGAAATGCCCGAGACACTCAGACCGGCCAAGGGAGCAAAGTCTCAATCATCGACCAGAACTCTATCCGGGTCAGCTCCGCAACGTGAAGAAATAACGCAACCCAATATCGTAATCACAAAGCTGAAATCCAGCAGGACTAATCACAAGAAACCCAAGTGACTTATATTGAGGAGTGATTCCTGAGAAGAAAGTCATCATTTACAAAAACCACTCTGAATAGAAACGTCATCACCGAATGGTTCTGTCGGTGATCCAAAGGGTTACGCAGTTTGGATTCCCGGCAGAACCATCCGGGAACGACGAATTTTGAGTTACTTCTCAGGGATCGAGGAGTCATGGCCGCTGATTCAACAGATAAGCAGGCAGACCTGCTTCAGAGATTTTCATTCGATAAATTACGATTCAAGAGAATCGATGTAATATCTTCAGGAATTCTCTACCGTGGTATTCTGATTGGTGCCGATGAAACCGACATTTACCTCAAGGGCGCCCTGCGCTGGTTGATATTGCCCCTGGATCGCATCACATCGATAAAACTGACTGGAACTAAGCTGGCTTTCAATCCACTCAAACATATCGACTCGGATTTCTACTTTGAGCCTACAGACGAAGACTCATAAATAATGTCTGACAATTCCAATCCAAAGACTTTTTACATCCGGACTTTCGGCTGCCAGATGAACGTGCACGACTCCAGTCGAATATCGCAAATACTTACCAGCCTGGGTTGGCAAGCAAGCCCAAATGCAAAAGAAGCCGATTTGATAATAGTAAACTCCTGTTCTGTCAGGGCCAAGCCAGAGCACAAGGCCTTAAGTGAAGCCGGCCGGCATCAGCAGGCTCGCAAGTCAAGAGGTGCTAAAGTTATTCTGGCCGGCTGTGTGGCCCAGCAGGGTGGACAACAATTACTTCAAAAGGCTTCGGGCCTTGATGCAGTTATTGGACCGGATGCAATATGCCGACTTCCACAGATTCTTCAACAGCTCCAGACAAATAGAACTCCTTTAGTGGATATAGATGAACATGACCTCAAAAATCCATGCTTTGTCCCGTTGGTATCGTCAAAAACCGACCAGATAAGCGTTCCCGTAACCATCATGAAGGGTTGCAACAACTTTTGTTCGTATTGCATCGTACCTTATGTGCGCGGTCGCGAATCTAGTCGTGAAGTTGATGATATCCTGGACGAGGTGAGACAACTAGCTGCAGCCGGCTGTCGAGAAGTTGTTCTACTGGGCCAGAATGTGAATTCGTATCACGATCCTTCAGGCCATGACTTTCCCGAACTGTTAGACGAACTAAACCGGCAAGCCGCGGTTGAAAGAATCCGCTTTACAACCAGCCATCCAAAAGATTTGTCAGTGGCTCTTACAAAAGCGGTATCCCGATTGGACAGAGTCTGCGAGCACATTCATCTGGGTTTACAATCAGGTTCGACACGTATTTTGAAGTCCATGAATCGCGATTACTCCCAGGAAGATTTCACTAAAAAAGCCCTCGAGCTAAGAAAAGCCATACCTGGGCTTAGTCTCACGACCGACATCATTGTCGGCTTTCCATCCGAAACCTGGGCTGATTTTCAAAAAACCCTGGATGTCGTTGAGGAAGTAGCTTTTGATCAGGCGTTTTCTTTTATGTATTCGCCCAGGCCCAAAACGCTGGCAAGCAAGATGGTCGACGATGTCGTCGCCGAGGAGAAGGCTCGGCGCCTTTTGATTCTACAAGAGCTGTTGAACAAGTTGGAGTCAGCCAGTCTAGCCAAGCTTTGCAACAGAACCCTGCAGATTCTGGTCGAGAAAACCAGCCGGAGAGATGAAAACGCAATGAGCGGCCGAACCAGGTGCAATCGAGTTGTGAATTTCGAGACGCATAGAACCGTTTTACCCGGAGAAACAGTCGATATTATCGTCGATCAAGTACGCGGACATACATTATGGGGTCGACTTGGAACCAACAATATGACTGAACTTCCTTGACAAATGGGCTGACAAAGCATGTAGGATAGGGCAGGAGGTCATCGAATGGCAGAAGACAACACTGATACAGGGAAGCCAGATGAAATGGTCAAAATGACGGTGGCAGGTATTACCCTGGACCCTACCAATAACATGCCGATTATTATCCTTAAAAATCCGGACAACGATGTTGCGATCCCAATCTGGATTGGATTGATCGAAGCCAGCGCTATCGCAACTGAACTCGAGGGTATCAAGCTGGCGCGACCAATGACGCACGACTTGTTGAAAAATATACTGGAAGGCTTGGGAGGCAAACTAATAAAAACTGAAGTATGCGATCTTCGGGACAATACATTCTATGCGCTGCTTTTCGTCAACCTTGACGGTGCAATAGTGGAGATAGACTCACGCCCCTCAGATGCAATTGCCCTGGCGCTGAGGACAAACGCTGAAATCTATGTAGCCAGAAAAGTCATTCAGAAGTCACAACGAATAGATTTAGATGTACTCAAGAATGTCCTGAAAGAGGCTGATGAAAACAAGGAAAGCGGTAAGGACAAGTGGACCGAGATCCTTGAAAGCCTCAATCCGGAGGACTTTGGTAAGTATAAGATGTAGTCACCGGTCTATGTGTCATATTGTCTAAGACAAAAAAAATTCGTTCCTTTATATATTACTGGCTGCCGATATTTTCCTATGTAGCTATTATCTTTGTTCTTTCTTCCTTTTCAAAACTCCCTTCGTCCTGGTTCAGCGGACTTTCGGATAAACTTCTTCACTTCATTGAATACTCGTTATTGGCTGTGCTCTTTTGCCGGGCCCTGAATTCGACGAGCTGGCCGAAAAATTGGTGGTCAATCTGGCTAACAACCATCGTGATTGTAACGGCTTTAGGCGGACTGGACGAGTTATACCAAAGCAATATACCGGGTCGTGACTCGGATGTTTTTGATCTCGTTGCAGATGCAACAGGAGCGATGTTCGGTTCAGGTCTATACCTGTTTATAACTTGTCTGTTTGCCCGCAACAAAGATAAGGCAGTTCAGGAATAGTCTAGGCGGGTAGTAGATCCTCGTCCAGCAAAGTCTCAAGCCTCGCTAAAACTTCTTTGGTTTGCTCTTCTGTTCCAAGTCCCAATCTCAGCATCCCAGGAATCTGTTTTGAGCGATCTCTAACGTGGACACCAATTTCAGCGAGTCTCTTGGACATTCTGGTTGCGTCATTGAAACGGATCAGAATGAAGTTTGCATAGGTAGACCAACAGGGGAGATTATGTTCCTTGCAGAAACGTTCCACCAAAGAAGCACTCCGCTTGACTGATCTGATGTAGCTCTTGTAGTAAGGCAAATCTTCAAGTGCTGCGATTGCCGCTATCTGAGCCAGCATATTCACGCTTTTAGGATTGTGAACCCGACGCATGTTTTCAATTACTGAAGTAGACGCAACCAAGTAACCAATTCTCAGACCCGCCAGGCCGAAACACTTCGAAAAAGAACGTGTCGTGACTATGTTATCGACCTCTTCAGCCAGTTTTGCACAACTGATACCAGCAAACTCAAAATAGGCTTCGTCCGAGACGATTAAGCAATGCGGGTACTTCAATGCCAATTGGAGTACCTCTGCCGGGGAGTACAAATTGCCGGTCGGATTGTTCGGGTTAGCCAGGTAAATAATTTTTGTGTTCTCATTGACTACGTTGCAGACATCTTTCAGAGATGGAATCAACGGATTGATCCCCTGGACTCGGACTACTTCTGCACCAGTCCGTTCTGCAAATTGCAGGAAATGGTTATAAGTCGGAACAGGCGATATCACATTATCCGTCGGATCAAGGTAACTCTGACAAATCAAGTCAAGCGCATCATCCGAACCATTTGTGACCAGAACCTGGGAAACGTCGCAGCCAACATAATCTGCAACATGTTCAAAGAGTTTCCGATGAAACATCTCTGGATACCATTCCAATTTCGACCCATTATTCAAATAGGCGACTAATGCTTCTTTAACTTTTGGCGAAGGCGGAACAGTAGTTTCGTTCCAGTCAAGCTTGAAGTGGGTTATCCCCGGATTCTGTTTGATAGTGTCAAGCGATGAAACGGGATCGTATGGTTTCAAATTTTTAATGCGATTTGAGACTTCAAGACTCTGAGTAAGAAGGGGGTGAGTCTTTCTGGCTTCCATGGTTTCTCTCCGTCGTTTGGGATATTTCATCCCGTTGGTATTTTCGAACACCCCACTGAATTGAGTCGCAATATTGCAAAAATCGTGCCAGTGAAACTCGTGTATTATAAGGACTTTTTAGAGCCTGCGAGATCCGCCTACATCTGCACTACATTGTCCTACCTTTGTGATTTTACACTAAAAATCAAGAGACTGACATTTGTGTGAATGACACAAGTTTCTTTCTATAAGTGTAATAAACGTACCACAATATTGTGAATTTTAGCGACAGGTGTTGTCAATCGAAGACAGTGTGAATTGGATGCGTCGTTTTCCAGTCCCGCAGCACTCCTTTTGTATCATGAACTTTTTTTGGTTTTACGCTCTTTCTGAGCCTTTTTTCTTTCCCGACGTTTCTCGCTCATCTGAATCAATACCGGTAACAGAAGTACGGCCGCGGCCAGGCTGGCAACCTCGCCAATATCGGCCAGAATGCCAAAAGAAACCAGCGCCTGATTGTCTGCAATCAACAACGACGAATACCCAATTAGAGTGGTCAATGAGCAAAGAATTACCGCCCCGCCTGTACTTCCAATAACTTTTTGGATCGATCCAGGACCCTCGCTCCTGTAACGATTCAGCACATTTACAGCGTAGTCAATCCCAATCCCGAACGTAATCGGCAGGGCAATGAAATTCAAAAAGTTCAGCCTGAGATCAATCAGCGCCACAGGACCAACTGTCCAAACGACCCCGAAAAACAAGGATATCAGTATTAGCAGAACGTACCGCCAGGCTCTGTAAACAAGAAAGACCAGTAAGACTACACCGATCAAAGAAGCCACAACCGCTCGGGGTCCATCACGCTCAATGGCTGTGATCATGTCGGCAAATATGGTTGAGGTACCCGCCGAAGTCACTTGCTCACCATCCGGTAACTTTACCAGACGTGATGCGTCCGCGATTTCGATGAGAAAATGCCCATCCCAAACCGAGCGCCCCTTGGAACGTGGATAGAGGGCAATCGCCAGGCCGATCCGGCCGTCCAGTTCAGTGAAAATTCTGGTCAAGGCAAACGGGAGATCTTGGACGGTAACAGCCTTCAGATCATCAGGTGGCCTGTATTCCTCCACTTCTTCTCTCTGTTCGGCGCTCATCCAGCTCAATGTGCTCTTGGTCAGCAATTTTCTGATCTTCTTCAATACCTTGAGTTTCTGCTTCTGATCTTGGGGCAAGAGCGAATAGACCGAAAAGATGTCGTCGAACAGATCCTTATATTTTCCCGTGCTGTTTTTTCTTTCCAGTTCGGCCGCAATCAATGGCACTTGATCTTGCCTGTCGGCTAGAATGAACAGTGGATTGAGTCTGCGCGTAAATAAGTGGCCCACCCGATTGGAGAGTTCGTAGACGGTGTTTTTGGCCATCTGGTTTCTCAAGTTGTTGAAATCGTATTCGAAAGGATCCTTCAGGTAGGGAATGCTTACGACAACACAGACAATAGCGAGTATCCATCCGGCCAAATGCAACGGAGCTCCGAGTCGAAAGACAATGCGGGCAAAAGGCCTGGCAAACAGTCCGACTGGAACCTGTTTTCCTTTTTTCTTGAAGCGAATCGGCCAGAGTTTTGCCGTCAAAACCAGCAGAGCCGGTTGCACCGTGAATGCAGAAAGCCAGCAAAGTATCATTCCCAGGCCACCCATGTAACCAAACCCATTGAACCCTCTGAACTGGGTGATTATCAGGGAGCCATAGGCAATACTGGCAGCCAGGGCTGCTGTAGAGGTTGCCTTGGCTGTTTGCAACATTGCGTTTTTAATGCTTTGGGCTATTTCGGTACCCTCTCGACGTTCCTCGACGAATCGGGCGAGCTGGATCAAGCCGAAATTTATGCCATTGCCAACGATAATGGCCGCCAAAAAAGCTGTCGATGTATTCAGACTTTCGACAATGTATATCGAAATGCCGAACGTCCAGGTGGTACCCATCAAAAGCGGAATACCGACGACCGGCAAGCAACGCCATATTCGAAAATAGAGCAGAACCACCAATCCGACAAAAAACAGACATATGCTGGTGACCAGCATCAGATCATCGATGATGGCTTTCTGCTCTTCAATAGCGGTAAGCACGGAACCGGTGAAGCCTATTTGGATTGTTGGGTGATAACGTTGCCTGCATTTGTCTTCAATGAACTTACCCAAATCACCTACATCCTCAGGAATCTGACCTGCCGAGCACACCTCCGCAACCGACCTCTCGACAACAACCTTCAATCGTTTTCCCAGGTCGACACCTGTTGCCGCTCCCGGGGGATACAACATGATTGCATAAAAACCACCGTCTTCTTCTGAAAAATAGCCGTCAACGTACTTGTTGTAACTTGATGTTTTACCTTTGTATTTTTCCTTGATATCTGACACGTCGAACTCAACCGGTTTAAGATCTTCGCCATCGAAATCCATGTTTAGAATGGGATTGTTCTTTATCCGTTCATAGCGGATCTTCTCCCTCAGGCGACGATGGAGTTCCTCCAGGTCAGCAACATCCATATAGAGGTGTTTGTGTTTCTCGTAAAACTTTTTCTCATCATTAATGTGATACTTCATATATACAACGTATTCATCTGGTATTTCTTTGAATTTCTCTGCAAGATCATCAACAAGTCTCTTATTGGCCTCAGCATCCTCACCTGTAACCACAACGATGATATTTGAAAGCCCGCCCTTCCTGGCCTTGGCTCGATTGAGATCTTGGATTGAGGGCTCATCCTGGGGCAAAAGCTCGGCAAAATCGGTTTTGAGTGTGAATCGTGATGCAGAAATCCCGGCCAAAATTGTGAGTCCAAGCGAAATCAACAATACGAGCCAGTAGCGCCGGATCAAGAAATCCACATAGCGACCAGCAAGCCTGTCTAAACGTGCGCTCAAGATTCACACTCCGGCCCAAGGCAAGCTGTCAATACCCAGGTTTCTCCCCCGATTTTATCCCGGTAGACTCCTCCAAAGCAGACCCAACTTCGCTGATTTCCCGGATCGGGCGTGCAACACATACCTTGAACCGGGAATGGACCGCTTTCAAGCTCGTCGAGCGTCCAAATCCAACCGGTTGATGAATAGCTTATCGTCCAGATCAGCCAATCATCGTCATCCGGGTCTTCGGGACCTTTAATGACCAGAAAACTCAGCTCTCGCCGGTTTGCAAAGGCGTTTTTGAAATCGACATCAACAATTTTGGTA
Organism: Deltaproteobacteria bacterium; assembly: GCA_019307065.1. GTDB lineage: Bacteria > Myxococcota > B64-G9 > B64-G9 > B64-G9 > JAFDKH01. Next base: position 7,181 of record JAFDKH010000099.1, on the reverse strand, counting down.
ATCGGCAGTGTGTTCCATTTGTCAGATTTAACCTGTAACGACCAACGCTTTACTTCTGTCGGCTTTTCAAGCCCATCACGCCCAAGAACTACCAGGTTTTCATCTTTTTCAAAAGCCAACAAAGCGGCGCGCCCGTGCATCTTGGGACCACCGTCGGTGGCAATACGTTTGAATTCCAGGCTTTGCAAGTCAACAGACCAGATATCGTTCAAGAAATAATTAGGTGAGCCGGCAAAACCGCCGAAAATCAACATTGCATCGCCCATAAGGGTTGTAGCGTGCCAGGCTCGTCTTGATGGACCTTCAGAGAAAAATTCGCGGCTCCAGCCGGCAGCCTTGGAAAAAATCCACATGTCCCTGTGGTACTTGGACTCCCCAAATTTGTTATGTGAAAAACCGCCGAAGAGAATCAAACGTTTTTGGTTGCTATCGAATACGAGGCTGTGACCACTTCGCGCGGGTGGCGCGGAGGGTGAATCTATCCGGCTCCATTTATGCTTTTTGACATCAAGGACCCAGAGATCATTGAAGAACTCTTTCCCGTTACGACCCCCAAAAAGGTAAATCTTGCCTTCATTCCAGTCAGTGATCATCGAGTGGTCAAAGCGAGGCGCAGGAACTTTGTCTGTATTGATTCGGCGAAAACGCAGGTTGGCTTCGACAACCTGAACATTCTTGTTGTCACATCCTGAACAGGACGAAACTAATAACAGGCAAATGAATAGGTTCCGCATTGACTCGGCCAATTCCTCTATCGAATAGACTCGACTACCAACTCAGCTAACTGAAGGATACTCTTAACAGTCAAACACTCAGGAAACTTTTTATTGAATTGCTCCCTGGTGAAGGTACCCAACATTCCGACAAAAAACAGGCCACAATCCTTCGCCCGAACACCGTCTTCCAGAGAATCACCACAGAACACCGTCTGATCTGGCTTCATTCCGAAAAGTTCTTGGGCTTTTTCAAAATGAGGCCTGCCTTTTTCGAGCCAGTGGTTGTCGAAGCCCAGCGCCAAGTCTAATGGCAGCGGATACTTCTTCAGATAGCTATCGACATTTTCCTGAAAGTTGTTTGAAGACACTATCAGCCTCAAGTCGGCCCGCCGCAGCATTGTAAGTCCTGCTATTGTTTCATCAGTCGGTGCCGAATCGAAAAACCCTTCGAGTTTGCGAGATTCGAACTCGTCGGCACAGATGTTGTTCTTGTCTCCATTCGGACAGATGATCTCGAGTTGTTGAAAAAAGGGAATCCCCGAAGTCTCGAGATATTTCAAACGGCCTTGTTCAAAATCAATACCATAATGTCTTTCGATCACATCTGCGGCAATATCGGCAAAACCACCCATGGTATCGACCAGGGTGCCATCGAAATCGAAGATGCAACATTTGATCAGATTTGGCAAAGTCATCCGAATTACTCCACCACTGCGTAATCTTCCGGGCGAGCCTCGACAGCCAACTGAGCTTGACTGTGTTCTTCAGGAGTATCTATTTCCAGCCAACCTACACCACTGATATCACCTACATTTGGCGGGTTGCTACTGTTGGCCAATTCTCCGAGCACCATCTCGACAACTGCGCTGTCACCGAATTTCTCGGCTACCCGATCGAAGGCTTCGAAATATGGCTTCAGAGACTTTCCCGGACAGTAAGTCATTCCGACATAACCTCTTTCAAATGTAGTCAGTTGTTTTGAAATGCTGCCCAGGCGACCATCTTCGGTGAGAGACACTTTCATGTCATCGTTTCCAAGATCGCGGTCCTGGTCACAGAAGGCTACCAATTGATCACATTGAGAGCGTACCTTCAAAGCAATATCCCGGTGGTAGACATGATCGGTGTTGAGCAGAATAAAATCCGAATGTATTTCTTTGCGAGCTGCTCCCAGTGAATACAGGTTACCAATCAGATAATCTGGATTTCTCACCCAACGTAGCTTGGGCAGATTGAAGGATTTCAGAGTCTTAATGACATCATCTCCAAAAGCTCCGGCAACAACTACGATGTCGTCACAACCAATAAGCTGTGCATACGCCACTGTATATGCCAGCAGCGGTCTTCCGGCTATCTGAACCAGAGCCTTGGGGAGCGATTCAGTCATGTGCCTCAGCCGACTTCCTGTTCCAGCTGCGAGAATTACGGCTTGCATTTGTTTGTCCTCCTCGATTGACAAATTCACCGGAATCTACAGCAAGAACTGTGCCAGCTCAAGGCGAAAAACAACCTCTGGTTTCTGCCTGGTTGTTACCGATCTGGACAAGCTTGCGAAGAACCCGACTCAATTGGACTGAAGTTTCCCGATTGCGAAGTTGACACAGACCATTTCCCAAACGATCATCTAGGGGCTATGACCGAAAACGAGATTCCTGCTGAGGTATCCATAGTTCTTCCGACATACGAAGAAGCCGAGAATCTACCAATTATCATTCCAGAAATTTGCAGAGTTTTGTTGCAGGCAAGCATCCGGGGAGAAGTAATAGTAGTAGATGATGATTCACCGGACGGCACTTGTAGCGTCGCCGAAAAACTCGCCGAGGACTATCCAGTCAAAGTCATTTCAAGAAAACAGGAAAGGGGACTGGCTTCGGCCGTATTGGCCGGGTTCAAGGCATCGCAAGCCAAGGTGTGCGTGGTCATGGACGCTGATGGCAGCCACCCGGTCGAGAAACTGCCTGAAATAATTGGACCGCTTCTATCCGATCAAGCCGATGTCACCGTCGGCAGTCGAAATGTCAAGGGTGGTTCTTCAGCCAATTGGCCCTGGTATCGCAGGCTAATTTCAAGAACCGCCGGAATCTTGAGTGCCGGATTATCGAAAATGACAGATCCGACTAGCGGGTTCATGGGGATTAGAAGAGAATTGCTCGCGGGACTGAAATTGGATCCGATCGGCTGGAAAGTAGTTCTCGAAATCGTAGTCAAGGCAGCCCCCAGTCGGCTTATCGAAATCCCGATTACGTTCCGCGACCGCCATCTCGGCCGGAGCAAGATGAGCATAAAGGCACAGCTGAGCTACATCCGGCATCTTTATCACCTGCACAAATTCAAACATCAGACCTTGATAGAGTTCATCAAATTCTGCATCGTCGGGTTCTCGGGCATCCTGGTAGACATGGGCATGGTCATCGCCTTGAAGGAGTTGTTTGCTTTGGATACCCGCATTTGTGCAATTGGCGGCTTTTCATTGGCCGTCACGACCAACTACCTACTTAACCGTTTCTGGAGTTTCACAAGAGGTAGAGAAACTCCATTTTTGAAAAGCTATTTGATCTTCTGCGCTGTCTGCGGAGTTGGACTGGCAGTACGACTCGGAACGATGCACTTGCTCATTGAATACACTTACCTTGACACAGGCTATGGATACTTGCTGACGAATTTTATCGGAATAGTCGTGGCCACAGCTGTAAACTTCGCAGGCAGCAAGGCGTTCGCATTTTCACCCGAAAAACTGGCGTTTCGTTCGCCCAAAGAAGAATCGCGAACAAATGACTGAAGACAAGGCCAGCGAGAGACGCAGACTAACAAGCCTGGCGGTCGGCCACGTCACTCATGATCGGCTCGACGATGAAATTGTACCTGGAGGTTGTGCTTTTTATGCGGCCCGCACTTTCGAAGCACTGGGCGCCAAGTCACGTCTGATCACTTCATTGGGCAGTGACTTTGAATGCGAAAGTGCACTTGACAAACTCGAGGTTCGCGCTCAACGCGCTGGCAAGACAACCGTTTTTACTAATTTGTATCCAGAATCCGGAGCGCGGATTCAATATGTCGACGCTGTGGCTGGTTCAATTGACCCGGAGCTGTTACCCGGCGAATGGAGAAACCCGGATGTTATTTTCATCGGACCGGTTATCTGTGAGACGGATCTAGAGGACTGGAAGACGACAAGCGGAGCCCGCCTGATAGCTATTGGCGTCCAGGGCTTTGTCCGGGGAGTTGCCGACCAATCAGATCAGGCTAACGGTGCATTACGAGTTGTACCGCGAAAATGGTCGCCCGACCGGGCAATGCTCAATGGTGTCGACATTGTCTTTCTCAGTGAAGAGGATTTGGAAGGGCAGGGCAATCTTCTGCAGCTGCTTTGCGACAGCATCCCGATTGTAGCTCTGACCCGCGAACGGAAGGGCTGCGACATCATAGAACGTGGAAAAAAAACATGGGTTGGCATACATCCGGCCCGCGAGGTGGATCCAACCGGTGCCGGTGACACATTCGCAGCCGGGTTTCTGTTTGCGCTGGCGCAAGGGAAAAATCCAATCGAATCCGCCAAGCTGGGAGCCGCAGCGGCATCCATTATCATCGAGGGCAGGTCCGGTGAGAACTTCAGCAAATTGTCTGAAGCTTTCGAAAGAGCAGATAAGGTCTGACCCGAGTTTTATGTTGGAAATCGACAACAGTGTGAATCACATGTCTTGGCAGGCATATTGCAGCATGCCAATTCATGAAGAAAATTTTGAACATAGTTTTTTTGTTTATCGGAATCGGGTTTTTCATCAAGCTGACCGTTGAATATGACCTTGACACAATCTGGAGCGATTTGAACGTCATCGGAGCTGGTTTTCTATGGATACTGCTGACCTGGATACTCTCAATATTCTTCGATACGATCACCTGGAAACAAACCCTCGGTGAAGCTAAGAATAAAGTGTCTTTTGTCAAACTGGGTTTGATTACCGCAGCTGGTCAGTCGATCAACGCTGTTGCCCCTTCCGGTAATATTGGCGAATTAGTCAAGGGAAAACATTTGGCCAAATTAACCGGCGGCACCAGGACTGTCTCATCTCTGATAATCTTCAACTTCATTCATCTGGCAGGCTCGATTATGTTGATATCAACAGGAGCTGCGATCTCCCTGTTTCTTCCTCAAGTGCCTGATTATATCAAAGTAATTTTGGTTACCTGTGCTGTGGTTCTGATCGGAATCTTGATCCTGGCAATCTTCATTCTTGAGCGAGGTTTGGCACGAAAGATAGTCAGCTTGATAAAACGTTTGAGAATTCCATTGAAACAACCCGAGAAGTGGATTGAAAACGCCAATAGTATCGACCAGAACATTCGAGAATTTCGCAATAAATACCCGAAAGACTTCTGGATCTCAATTGTTGCTCAGGCCTTTAGTCGAGCCTGCTCGGTTGTCGAGGTATATCTAATCTGTCTGTTGCTTCAAAAACCGATTGACCTGTACATGGCGTTTTTCATTATGAGTATCAGTCAGCTGCTTTTCTGGATGTTTGCAATGGTCCCCAGCCAGATAGGTGTAATGGAACAGAGCAGCGATGTAGTTTTCAAGGCGATCGGTTACAAGGCAGGCCTTGGCTTTGCATTCGAACTCGTGCGCCGTGCTCGCCGCCTTGTGCAAATTGGTGTCGGGCTACTTATCTTGATGTTTCTAAGTTTCAAAAAGACGCCAAAAAAGACTAAACCAGCGTCTGCTCCTGGCGAACCCATAGTTCTCCTCGAACACAAAATCGAGCAGGCCTGACCCGGGATTCTTGGCCGATTTTATGTGGGTTATCTGCTACAGTGTGAATACAGCGCACGTTACTGATGGTCAGTTCTTGGCCCTGCGCATTTCGTAACCAATAAAGATTGAAACCGAAGCGGGAGCTTCTATTTCCGACCCATAAGCCTTAACGAATGGAAAACGAATATTTAACCCGGTGGAAAACTTGCCCAGGTAAAACCTGAAACTGGTCGCACCCCAAACTGGATTGGCGTTCACAAAAACCTTTCTATCCATGATATTATGCAGACCACCGATTTCGAACATCATTGAAAACCAGTCGAGCGGTTGCGTTCCCAGGGCCAGCCCCCACCCTATCAATAGGGCGACTTGTTGGTTCATACTGACTAAAAGACCAGGCAAAGACAGCTCGAACTCGGCAAAGAACATAGGTTCACCCATTGCCAGTAAGGCCTTAGGCTTTAGGCCAAATTCGGGGAGCCAGGCCGCGTAGTCATGCAGATACATCGGATATGACAATGCCATGCCAACATTCCCGCCCCAGATGCCCGCCAATGGAATACCCAGGTCAGCTCCGACTGACCAGGCAGCCGGCATATTGAATCCCTCGGCAAACGGGATAGTGAACCGCCAACTGCCCAAAAAGCTCAGCCTTGGATTTCCACCATAGAACTTGGCGGAACCACTCTTAGGTACACCTACGGCCAGTGGCCAGGTGAAGTCTATGATGAACTTATTATTGGCTACAGAAACCGTACTCTGCAGCGGAAACGCAAAACCCATTCCACTGTCGGCAAAGTTCATGCCTAATTCGATCCCCCCGGAGCGGGGGGGTGACATCGGACTGGACATAGTAAATGGCTTGGGAAAGTACCAGCCTGGAGGGGGACCATCCGCGTAACTTGTTGGAGGTATACAGACAGAGCTGAACAACATAATAGGCAACAAGTAACGAATTTTTCTCAAGACACAACCCCGCTCAGAAATCGTAGTACTCGCTTCCCAAGTGTGTGATTAGATCCTCGCCCTGCAGATAGCGTAAAGTGTTTTTCAGCTTTGTCAGCTGAATAAACAAGTCGTGTTCAGGATACAGACCAGGAGCATGTATCGGGCTCTTGAAATAGAAAGAAAGCCACTCCTGGATTCCCTTGAGCTTGGCCCGCTTGGCATAATCCGAAAAGAGGGCCAGATCGAGAACAATCGGAGCCGCTAAAATGCTATCGCGGCACAGAAAGTCGATTTTTATCTGCATCGGATAGCCCAGCCAGCCGAAGATATCCACATTGTCCCAGCCTTCCTTGGCATCTCCACGAGGCGGATAGTAGTTGATGCGAACCTTATGATAGAAGTCTTTATACAAATCAGGGTACTTCTCGGGCTGAAGAATAAAATCGAGCACACCCAATTTGCTGACTTCTTTGGTTTTGAATGACTCAGGATCGTCGAGTACTTCACCATCGCGATTGCCCAAAATATTCGTCGAAAACCAACCACTCAACCCCAGCAACCTGGCCTTCAGGCCGGGTGCCAGTATGGTCTTCATTAGAGTTTGTCCGGTCTTGAAATCTTTCCCGGTAATCGGTGTACCGGTTTTATCGGCCAACTCCAGCATGGCCGGGAAGTCAACGGTCAAGTTGGGGGCAACATTGTTGAAAGGCACCCCTTTCTTCACGGCCGCATAGGCATATACCATGCTCGGAGCAATATCCGGGTCG
>JAFDKH010000098.1 GCA_019307065.1 Deltaproteobacteria bacterium | reverse complement strand
GTGATCGTCATGATTGGACTAACTGCAATGCAAAGGAAAATCCTTTTCCCGCGCCATTATACCCAACCCTACCCCAATGCAGGCGAAGGTATCGCCGGGCTCGAAAAGATCTGGGTCGACTCACCCGAAGGAAAGGTCGAGGGCTGGTTCATAGCCGGAAACCTGGTGACTGCTGAAAACCCAGGGCCGTTAGTAATCTTCGCCCACGGCAACGCCGAACTGATTGAGTACTGGCCGGTAATGTTGGCCGGATACAAGCACCTGGGTATCAGCCTGTTGTTACCCGAGTATCGTGGTTACGGACGCAGCGCAGGCTCACCATCGCAGGAAGCCATAACCGAAGACTTGGTCAAGTTCTACGATTTGATGATCGCGCGGCCGGATGTAGATAAAGATAAAGTCATTTTTCACGGGCGCTCGATCGGCGGTGGTGTCGTGTGCGCCCTGGCCGAGAAGCGTAAACCGGCTGTGCTGATCCTGCAATCGACATTTACAAGCGTCAAATCAATGGCCGGCCGCTTCCTGATGCCGGGCTTCTTGGTTTCTGACCCGTTCGATAACCTGGCGACTATTGAAAAGCTGGATCTTCCAATTCTGGTCATGCATGGCAGTCATGATGATTTGATTCCTTACAAACACGGTAAAAAACTGAGCCAGGCGGCCCAAAACGGAACATTGATCACTTACGATTGCGATCACAACAGTTGTCCGCCCGACTGGAAAGTGTTTTGGGCGGATATCCAGAATTTCTTAATCAAAACAGAAATGATATCGCAATAGGCGCATGCCCGGCGCCTAGGCTTGATCTAAAAAATCCTGAATTCCCTTGGCCAGGGAGGCTAGATTAGTTCCGACCAGCTTGATGATGAACCTTTCGATCTTGGGCTTGATCCGCTTGGCCAGAAACCTGGGGACTCCGGGAACATGCTGCGGGTATATCTCCAAGTCGCCCCGGATAATCAATCGGGTGTGACCCTGGCTGGTTCGCTTGAATCGATTCTGGCCGGCACACTTGAACAGCTTGTCGAACTTGATTGTCTCGAAGCTCCAGTTAACCGTTCGATCTTTCTCATTCCACTCGGCATGATCCTTCCAGCGTAAAACCTTGCGGGTGAGAAAAGGCCTGACCACTTTCGGGGCGGCTTCTTTCTCGGCTTGCCAGATGTTCAACAAACGTACCCGGCCAGGTCCTTGATCCTCACGCTCGACCTCTTCGATCGATTCGACATCGGCTAAAAATGGAACCAGCTCGGGTAGCTTGTCGCGCATGACCCCCCAGACCGTTTCCAGCGGGTAGGTTATGACCTGTTCGCTCTCGAGTTCGATGATTGCCTCCTGTTTATTGATGTCTATCGCATCGCTTAAAGATCCAGGCGTTTCAGACCGGCAAGCTTTGCCCAATCAACTGCCTGCTTCCACTCTTTTGCGGTTATCCGTCGAGCAATTTCCGGGTAGTCGAATGCTTTATGCTCGGGATGGTACTGGGCCATCAGGTTGACATAAGTATTCTTTGACAGCTTGCTGGCCACCCACTTGACGAACTTGTCGGTACCCGCCAGGTTGTTGGGCATCACCAGATGCCGCAGAATCACACCACGGCGGGCGATCCCTTTGGCATCAACGGTCAGCTCTCCAACTTGACGATGCATCTCTTCAATAGCCGCCGCGGCAACTTCGGGATAATCTTTGGCCTCCTCGCAGTATTTATACGAGACTTTTGAATCCTGGAACTTGAAGTCCGGCATGTAGATATCAATGATACCATCCAGCAACTTCAGTGTATCGAGTTTGTCATATCCGCCGGTATTGTAAACTAATGGCAGGCGCAGTCCCCGGCTGATTGCAATCCGCAAGGCCCGCACTACATGCGGTATAACGTGGGAGGGAGTTACCAGGTTGATATTCTGGCAACCGCGCTCTTGAAGACCCAGCATCGTCTCGGCTAATTTTTTGTGGCTAATGTCACTTCCATCGCCGCGGTGGTTGATCTCCCAATTTTGACAAAAACAACAGTGCAGGTTGCAGTTGGAAAAAAAGATCGTCCCCGAGCCATGCTCGCCGACTAAAGGCTTCTCTTCGCCAAAGTGGGCCCCGGCCGAGTGCACCCGCAGTTTGTTAGTCGCCCGACAAATTTTATTTTCACCGGCCAGACGGTTGACTTCACACTTGCGTGGGCAGAGTTTGCATTTCTTAAATATTTGCCAGAGGGCCTGCTCGCGTTTGGTCAGTTCGCCTTTCTTTTCCAGTGCCAGGTAAACCGGTTCAAACTCTTTGGCAATTCTAGTCTTGCCACTTACGAAAGAAGCCAGTCGATTACCAGCCGAGACTCGACCGACCGGCCCTAATGCTGCGCACGATGCTGCCAGCATAGTATTCTTGAAGAACTTGCGTCGCGATGTACTCATATCGAAATCCCGTTTGAGCCTCTTACATCAGTCTGCCCCAATCAAATGATTTCAGGCAAGCATTTGTGCTGGATTGTCCAACTTTTATAAATGATTGCAAACCTCTTCGATGATCAATACGTTTAATTAGCCAATGTCAATTCGTCACTCGCCGGGAGGTTTAATGATTCATCCAAGAAAAACTGTTCTTTTTTTACTACTTTCCGTTCTGACCATTAGCTGGCTGGCCGCCCCGAAACCGGCCATAGCCGCCAAGCGATTGTATATGGTGGCCGACTCGCCCTATGAAGTCTGGAAAGGGGCTCGAACCAAAGTCCAGGTAGTCGTTTACGGGCCGGGCTTCTACCCGGTGGCCGGGGCAAATATTCTAATCGGCGATAAAGTCGTTGGCCAGACCGACGGCGACGGCACTTTGATTTTCAATCATCGCCCACGCGGACGTTTCCGGCTGCGGGCCGAAGCCGAAATCAAGGGAGAAAAGGCCTACGGCTCGGTGCCAATGGAGGCCTACCGGCGGACCGGCTCGTTCGAAAGCCGCAATTTGTTCGTCTATACCGATCGGGGTGTCTATCGTCCCGGCGAAACCGTTTTGGTGCGAACAATCGCCTGGAACCTGCGCGGTGAGTTCAAGCCGATTCGACAGGCAAAAATCGAGACCCTGCTCAAAGGGCCTGACGGTCGGGTGGTTACCGGGGCGAGCATGAAAACCGACTCTTTTGGGGTGGCGGCCTCTCGTTTGCATGTACCCGAAGACGCTCCCGAAGGCCCCTACCAGCTGGTGGTCAGACATGGCGGCGCCCAGGAATCGGCCCGGCTACGGGTCAAGCGTTTCAAGACCCCGGCCATCCGAATCAAACATGACTTGCCGCGCTTTATTGCGCCGGCCACTGCCGATCTGGCGGTGACCGTCAAGCTCGGCTATTTTACCGGTGGGGCCCCGCAGCAAGGTTCATTCGAAGCTCGAGTCAAGTATGACTCGCAAGAACTCTTCAAGTTCAGTGCCAAAATTTTCAAGGACCAACCGGTTAAATTCAAGATCCCGCTCGAACCTGTTCGCAAGGTCGTCCCCGACGGAATGCGTTTTCAAGTCGAGCTCAAGGCCACCGATCAGTTTTCGAGAAGCGATAGCGTCACGCGCGATATTCTATATTCCAAGCGCCCCTACCTGGCTGTTCCCGATCTGGACAAAGATGTCTACGTCGAGGGCGAAGAAGTCAACCTGACTGTTCGGCTGACCGATCCGGACGGTATCCCGGTGCGCGGCAAGCAGCTTAGCCTGACCGGCGACGGAGACAAGATCAAGCTGGCAAGCAAAACCGATCCCAGTGGTGTTGTCTTGTTCAAGTTCAAGATGCCCAATCACTCGATTCAGGTGTCGGTCAGTATCGCCGACGTGCCCAATCCGCTGTTCACCCGCACGGTCAATTTCATGGCCAAAAAACCGATGCTTTCGAACCTGCCCAAGCCGGTCGTTAAAGAGCGTCGCCGAGTACCAATCGTGATCACCTTCGACAAAGACTTCATTCCGATCGAGCGCGTGGTACATGGCGATGTGATCGACTATTCCGGGGCGATTACCGGCGGCTTCAAGATCGTCATCCGCAAACGCAGGGGCAAATATGTCGCCCGCGGTTCTTTTTTGGCCCCTTCCTGGGGGTCGATGCTGATCACGCTCTACACCGCCGGCATGCGTCGCGAAGATCGCAAGCGCGGTCGGCGACTTTCAACTGTCGGCCTGCTGACCGAAGGCATGAGTCTGACAGCTCACCCCGACAAGGAACTGTCGATTAAACTCGACGGCGTGCCTGACCAGGCCCGCCCGCGCAGCAGCCTCAAAGCCAGGTTCAAGGTTAAAACACCGCGCGGCAAGGCGGTCAATTCGATCCTGGGCGTCATGCTGGTAGACCGTTCGGTTCTGTCGCTGATGGACCCGCTCGAAAAAACTCCGATGGATCGTTTCTACAATCCGGTCTTAAAAGTGTTGAGTACAACCGGCTCGGACATTCTGACCTGGCCGGTTGTGACCCGCAACTGGGGCGACTCTCTATATGACATTGCCCTGCCGCCCTTCGGGTTCATGGAAGGCGCGCCCTATTACGATCGCGGACCTCGGCGCGGGTTAGCCGGCGGCGGCCAAACAGCCGGGCTAATGAAACCAACCGCGAAGATCAAGAAAAAAAGCCCAACCATAGACGGCTTTGGCTTTGATGAAGATTCGGCAAAGTCGCCACCGCCTTCCAAAATGCCCATGTCAAAAGCCCAAAAGGCCAAACCCGTCATGGTCATGAAAGAAAAACGCGAAATAAGGGGTCGCCGGGGAGACTCGCCCAAAATAGAGAAACTGCCGCGCATCATCATCCGAACAGATCTTCCGGCTACGACTCTTTGGAAACCCGCCCTGCTGGCCAGGGGCGGCCGGGCTGTTTTAGAGTTTTCACTACCCGAGGCGCTGACCGAACAGGAACTTATCGTCATGGCCAGCGACAAGGCCGGCGGGATCGGCTTGCTCAGAAAAGTCATCAAAGTTACTCAGCCCCTGATGGTCCGCTCGGACTTACCGCGCAGCATGGTTGCCGGGGACAAGATTAAAGTCGGCGTTCAGGTCCAAAACACGACTCGTAAAGATCAGGTAGTCGAGGTAAGTCTGGCCAGTGCCGGTCTGAAAATCTCTCCGGCTTCACGAAAAATCAAGGTGCCCGCCAGCGGAGCCGAGGTCGCCTTTTTCACAATCAAGGCCGACAACCCGGGCCTATTGGCCTATACCGTCGAAGCCCGGGCCGGTAAAGAATCCGACGCCGAACGGCGTGAACTCGATGTCCGGCCGCGCGGCCAGGGGGAGCTGGAAGAACTGGTTGCTCAGCTCACTCGGAATAAACCGTTCGAAACAAATATCGTCAAAACCGGCAATGAATTCATAGAGGCGCATCTGGAAGTGGCCTTTCCGACCATTATCCCGGCACTGCAGGAAATCGACAATCTACTCGACAAAAGTGCCTGGTGGGCCAACTCTATTCTAGCCACCCCCCAGGCGGCCTGCGCCCTGGAGGTCTATCTGGCCAAGTATATGCCCAACCACCCGACTCGAAATAAAATCAGAACCTACCTAAAAGGAGTAGCCGGCTGGCTGTCAAACCACGCCAATCCCGACGGCGGTTTTTCGTGGTGGCGCACCGGACGGCCGACTAATCTTTTCGCTTCGGCCCATGCATTGCGTCTGATGGGCGCCCTGCTAAGAGCCGATATCGCCGTCGCGCCAAACGCGGTTATGCAAACTGTCAGCTATCTGAAAAAAACTCTCGGCAAAGACGGCCTGTGGCCGGTCAACGACATCGCCTTCTGGGAGGGCAGCACCGAAAAAGTGCGCCTGCAGGTATCGGCCTCTATTTTCCGGTCGCTGGCGGAAGTCCTGGCCTTTATCAAGGCCAAGCCCGAAAAAGCCTGGATTTCAGAAGTAGCCGGCCGCTTCGAGAAATATCTCGAATCTCCCGACGACCCTCTGACCGCCGCGGAAGCCGCCATGGGTATCTATGCCTTCAAGCGGGCCACCGCTAAATACAACAAGAAAGCTCGCCGTCAGCTCAAACAGGCGGCCGGCCGGCTGGTCAAGTTGCGCAGACAAGCGCACTGGGAACCTAGCTGGTTCCATGCCTATGGCGGCACTATCGAGGCTACCGTGGCATCTTTAGAATTGCTGGCGGTTCTCGATCGGCGCGGCTTCGAGGATGAATTACGCGAAGGCCTGCTTTATTTATTGTCGACTAGAAACGAATGGGGTATGTGGCACTGTCCTTTCGGGACGGCCAGCGCGATTCGAGCCTTTACTTTTTTGCCGCCGCCCAGGAAAGAAATCGCCTCGGTCGTCAGTGTTTATCTGGGAAAAAAAGAAATCGAACGGGTTAAGATCAATCCCCGAGATCCTTTTCTGTCGGCCGTTCGCCTGCGTCACCTGGCTCTGGGCTCGAAGCTGCAAACCGGCCCAAACTCTCTCAAGGTACGCTACAACGGCAAACTCGAGGCTCCCGTGCGCCTTATTATTCGCCGCTGGAAATCAAAGGCCAAACCGATTGCCTCGTCTGATCGAGTGAAGATAACTCGCAGCCTTAAAAGCTCTACGATTGATCAAGGCGACCTGGTTGAAGTCACCTTGAAGATATCGGCCAGCAAGCTCAAAGACGACTTGCGCATTTCGGTACCTACCCCGGGCAACACTGAAATCGATCCAGAATCTTTGACCGCTTTGAAAAAGTCCAAGGGCGTTCTCTCGGCCCGGGCCCTGCCCGACCGTCTCGAAGTAATCCTGGCCGGCCCGGTCGAGCGGGTTATCAGCTATCGCCTGCTGGGTCGACGCAGCGGAGTGGCCTTGTTCTCTCCGGCCACGGCCAGTTCGGCATTCAGGCCCGGCCTGAGTTCCTCGACCGAGGTAGCTTCGCTGACGGTCCGTTGAGACTAAACTACCTTGAAAGGCACACCCTCGGTACTTGACCAATAGTGTTGCGGGGTGGGATGGAAATGTCCACTGATCGAGTACTTGCCCGGGCGAAGTTCGGGGCCCACTCGATCGAGGTTTTTGCCGAAATCACCGCGGGTGGCTCCCTCTTCTGAACGAATCCAACCCCCGGCCTCATTCAGATCCACCTGAAGCAAGACAACCCCCCGGCCGGGACTGATAATAATCGGCCGGTCGTTCATCAAGGCCCGCGGAATCCCGGTATCGACTCGAATCAGGCGCCAATCGGAAGACTCGATCTCCAGATAGGGCGGGTTCGCCGAGTTGCGCTGCGGCAAAATTCCGTCCAACTCGATCGTGGTTTGCCCTACGTTGTTGAAGCGCAGGACGATCGGGATAGATTCTCCACGCCGATAGGTTTCCTTTTCCAGCACCAGGACGAGTTGAAACTCACCAGGTTTCTTGTTTTCTGGTTCCGGCGAATGAGCCATCTAATAAGCATAAGATAAATCCGCAAGACCATCAATTTTGCTGCCCAAAAAACTACCCGGGCTGATAGGATAGCGAAAACAAGGGGAGATTTTGTATGAATCGCTATTTGATAATCTCACTGTCGCTGGTATGTCTCTTTTCGACCCGGCTTTATGCCTTAGAAGATTTTGTCCTGACCGGAAAGGCCGTCGACGCCCTCGATGGTCAAGCCCTGAGCCAGGCCGAAGTCTGCGTCGAAGGCTATCAGTTGTGTACCCGAACTGACCAGACTGGAATATATCATCTGAGATTGCCGGCCGGAACCTGGCGCTTGCAAGTTAGACACCCAGACTACCGGCCGGCAAGCCTGGCCAATCAAAAAGCCAAAGCTGCCAGCAGACCGGGCAGCATTCATTTGTGGCCACAAGTCTTCGCCGAAGATTTTTCGCCGACCGAGTTCAGCTTTGGTATTGGTCATGGCACCGGCCCGGGCCCGCAACCCCTGGTCACGGCCAGCCTGGCCGACTCGCCCCTCTTGGTCGCTGTGCCGGCCGAGTTACCCCAAACAATCCGGGTAGCCCGTTACTATACTACAGGGTGCAGCGGAACCATCCAGCAGATCGATACGGTCGATTTCGAGGACTATGTCAAGGGCGTAGTCAACGCCGAAGTCGGCGTGTTTTACGGCGTCCAGGGCGGGCCGGACGCGGCGGTCGAATGCTGGAAAGCTTTTGCGGTGGCCGCCCGCTCGTATGCCTTGCACTTTATTCTGACGCAGCCGCATGACGACTACGACATCAACGACACCGCCTGTAACCAGGTTTACAAAGACGATCGAAATCCGGATGTCTCGGCCGCCGTGGCGGCCACGGCCGGGCAGATTCTCGTTAAGAGTACTGACCATAACGTGCTCGACCGATATTACTATGCCGCCTCGTGCGCCGAGCACGGAACCGAGCCGGCCTACCAGACCGGCACTATCATCCCCGATCCAACCGCTGAGCGGGCTTGCGTGGGCAGTTGGTGCGGCCACGACAACTGTGCCGGGCACGCCGACAATCCCAACGTAGCCGGCTCCGACAAGTGTCTGGTTTGGGGTACCTGCCAGTGGGGCTCGGTTGAGAGATCAATGGCCGGTGAATCCTATGTAGAGATCCTGGGCCACTACCAGCCCAACTGCACAATTCGCGACATGGCCGGACCGGCCAGCGGAACCATCCGGGGCGTAATCTACCGCAATCCAAACATGGATGACCGCATCGCCGGCGCTACAGTAACTCTGGTCGGCGGACCGACGCTTACCTACGACGGAGAAACGGCCTGGGAGTTCGTAGTCGAGCCCGGCACTTATACAATCCAGGCCCAGGCGCCCGGCTACCTGCCGGCCCAGGTCGAAAGGACGGTAGCCGCCAACGAAACCGTCTGGGGCAGCATCGGTCTCGATCCCGAAACTTCTGACGGCGGGTCCGACGCAGGCAGCGATGGAGGCCAAACGGAGACCGACGGAGGAACTCAACCAAAGGAATCGTCCGGTTGCGGCTGTATGATTTCCGATGAGCGCTCAAGCCGCAGCGCCGGATGGCTGCTACTATTCGGGCTTGGCTGGCTTGCCTTTTCAAGAAGTCGGATCCGATGACCGCAATTGATATTCGCAAGGCGGTCAAGGACGATATCGAAACAATCGTCGCCAACAATCGCGCCATGGCGAAAGAGACTGAAGATCGAGCTCTCGACGAAGCGATGGTCCTGGCCGGCACTAGAAACTTGTTTAACGACCCCCAAAAAGGTTTCTACCTGATGGCCGAACAAAACGGCCGGATAGTCGGACAACTAATGATTACCTCCGAGTGGAGCGACTGGCGCAATGCCGACATCTGGTGGATTCAGTCGGTCTATGTGCTCCCGGCCGCACGCAAACAGGGAGTATTTAGGAAGCTTTACCAACAGCTCATGTCAGAAGTAAAAAGCCGCGATGATATTTGTGGCTTGAGGCTGTATACAGTAAAAAGCAATCGAAACGCCCAGGCGACCTATCTGGCTTTGGGTATGCAAAAGGCAAAATACGAAATGTTCGAGGTAGATCTCAGTCTGAGGCCTTGAATAACCCGAATTCTTATGGGGATTCCTACGTCTCTCCGGCTGGCACTTCAAGCAGCACTTCAAGCAGGGGCAAATACGAAATTTTTTATAGAAACGGTATGGAGGTATAGTATCATCACCCGAAAGGACGGTTTTATGAGATACATCGGGTGGTTCCTGGCGGTTAGCGTAGGGCTGCTGGTCGTGGTGTGCAAACCGGAAGACGATGTTTACGCAACGTCTAATGAACTGCGCAGGGAAGCCAACGCAATCATCGAAGCCATGACATTCGAAGGTGGAAACGTTGTGACGGGCACGCCACCCAGGGCACCGGACTGGATGACGGCCGCCCCGCGACTCGAAAGTTTCTACAGCCCGCTCAAGATACTTCCAGAGCGGGCTTTTGACATCCGCCTCGTCGTTGGCCGGGATGACACTAGCCGGGTTGGCTCGCTCGTCCTGGAGTTGGATTACGCCGATCGTTATCTGCACATGCCGATCGATGTCGATCCGGAGAGCGGCCGCGCGACCTTGTCCGGCGTTCTCAATAAAGTTCCGGATGTGGGTGCTGTAAGGGCGTCGGCAATCCTCACACTGCTCGATACGGAGGGCAACCCCGGCAACCGCGTTTACATGCCGTTCAACCTGGTCGAATCGATCGATTCTCTTGATGCCGACATACGCACCATCGCCACCCATTCCAAGATGATCGGTGCCCTGTCCTTTCCACGCCAGGGACCAGGCAACATCATCGTAAGCGGCGGCTTCGATCAGACCATCGCGGTTTGGGATCTGCTGGATGGAAAGTCATTGATCCGGCTTTTCGGCCACACGGGCGCCGTGCTCACGGTTGCGGTGACTAACGACACAACCCAAATCGTAAGCGCCGGTCAGGACAACACGGTGCGGGTCTGGGACACGCAGTCCGGCACACTGCTCGCCACCAACAATGATCATACGGACTTCGTACAGGCAGTGGCGCTCTCTCCGGACGAGCGTCTGCTGGCCAGCGGAAGCTGGGACCACACCATTCGTGTACGGAACCTCGAAGGCGGCTCTCTGGTACGGCTGCTGGAGCCGGGCGATCGGGTGAACGACGTGGAATTCTCACCGAACGGCTCGCTATTCGCAGCGGGACTCGGGCGGCTGGTCCACCAGGGCAGCGTCCGGGTGTGGAATGCAGTAGACTGGACCGAATTGTTCGTCTTTGAGAACTTAGACCGCGAGGTCACGGCAATCGCCTTTTCCCCCGACGGCACCCAACTCGCCGCCGCATACGGGCGCGGGCTGGTCCGTATCTGGAACCTCGGCGACGGCCTTGAGATCCGCACGATCGACAGCGGGACCGGGGACATCATCGATAGCCTTGCGTTCTCGCCCGATCCCGCCAACCGTCTGGTGTGTGTGACATATAACGGCTACTTCACGACCTTCGACGCCAGCACTGGCGAGATCGCATTCTCGGGGCGCGCGGAGCGCGCCTTGACGGCCGTGACATTTTCCCCCGACGGCCAGGTCGTGGCTATTGGCAACAACAAGGGCGTCACCCGGATCCTGCGGCTTTCTGATATCGAGCCTTAAAGTACACCAGGATCAGCAGGAAGACGGGGAATATCAGCCCGAGGCCGTAGCCTGCGCTGCCGCAGCCGAAAATCGCCTCAACGTAGGGCTTGGTCTGCTCCTTGCGCACCAGCGCCAGCCAGCGTGTGTTGCCGCAGAATTCGTTGTCCTTCGTACAACCGGACTTGTATGTGACCCACTTGTCGAGGATGTGCAGGATCGCGTTGGGATCCCTCCCCGCGAATTGCTCCCGCATCGCGAAGAACAAGTCGCTGGTCGCTTCCACTGCGGAGTCGAACAAGTCGGCCGCGTCTTCGCTCCGGCAGTGATCCATGCTGTCCGAGTGGGCCAGGCCGTCTCTGTCCTCGTCGAAGTCTTCGGTGATCGCGTCAATGTAGTTCAGCACATGCACGATCTTGCGCAGATCGTCCTCGTCTGAGCGGATCGTGTGCGAGAAGGAGTCTTGCAGCGCATGGGCCGCCTTGCCTACAAAATAGAGCGGCGCCCAGACCTCCACGTCGATACGACCGTAGAAATCTAAGTAGACATTCGCCTTGATTATCTGCTCCCCGGCGGGAAGGGCCTTATATCTCTGAGCCTCCGCCATCAGCGCCTGTATCAGCTCGCGCGTGCCGGCCACGGCGGCGGCATCGCCCTCGGCGTAGTCGTCGCCCGGCGCGCGCAACGAGTGCGCGTACTGCCCCTCAGCGCTGGGATCGCTGTGAAGCTGGCGCAGGTTCTGCAGGTTCATGATCGAGTGGCCGTCGGTGTCCGGTGCGCGCACGCCGATGATCAAACTGACCAGGAGGAAGCGCTTCACCTCGTCGACCTCTTCTTGATCCATAGGTAGATACTCCAGGAGAAAGTCGCTCAGTTCCCGCCAGGTTTCTCCGGGCGGCGCTTGTATTCCACTAATCGGAAGATCGAGGATGAAATCCTGATAAGCAGCGCCGATCATCCTCTCGTGGCAAGGGTCGGAAAAACCGCTGCCGACGGTATAGGCCCTGGCAGGCCCGATCACTGCGGCGATCAGCATCAGAGGGAACAACGCGAGTGATCCCGACCGGCTCAAAACGCCCCCTCCAGGTAAACAGTCGTCCGATACTGGATGTTGACCAGGGGAATACCGCCCAAGACGGGCGCAACTATGGAAAAGCTGAGGGGATCGAGGCCAATCACCAGATACTCGTACACCGCCCACCTGAGACCGACGGGCCGGACGTCTAAGAAGATCCCCGTTGTGCCTGCCTTGTCGAGGATGGTGTCGAATGCCAGGATCGAGGGACCCAGCGTCAGGCTGGTGCGAACAAAGCCGTCGGCGTAAACGAACTCGCCGCCAATCCCGATGTTGACCGCTCCGTCGACCACATCATTGCCCATCTCAGTGCTTAGCCAGAGATTGTGTTCCAACTGAACAAAGACGCCCCAGCTAGACCAGCGGTAGCCGCCCTTAAATGCATAGCCGAAGGTCCCGGCCAGGGTCGACCAGTCGGTGACATCGCTCAGCAGAGAAGCATGAACCTCCACGACGGCGAAGGGGCCGGTCAGCGTACCGTCGTCGCCCAACGCCTGCAGTTTCGCCGCCCGCACCTGCAAGGTCGGCAGCCACACCAGCGCCACGACCAGCAGGCCAAGTATTCCTCTTTGAAATATGCATGTCATTACTTTCGCATGCCCTCCGCTGTCGCAGGATCATCCAAAACAAGGGAGGTGTCAACTCGACTCAAGTCAGCCCCAATACATGGGGGACATGCCCTCTTATTATAGACCTATTTTC
This sequence comes from Deltaproteobacteria bacterium, assembly GCA_019307065.1. Taxonomy (GTDB): domain Bacteria; phylum Myxococcota; class B64-G9; order B64-G9; family B64-G9; genus JAFDKH01. Next base: position 5,979 of record JAFDKH010000098.1, on the reverse strand, counting down.
CCTGGCAGATTTCTCTAAGACCATCGCTCCAGAATATTGTTCTGACCGAGCCAATTTTCTTTGTGATCGAATCCCTTGAGAGGCAGTATGCTTGAGCGTTGGGGAATGATTTGAGAAAACGTTCAAGTGTATTCGTGTCTTTCTGGTTTGTTTTGTCGGTGGATTTGATTTCAACCAGCGCTATAGGACGCCCGGGACGTTCAACGATTAAGTCGATTTCAGCACCGTCTTTGGTTTTGAGGTAGGAAAAACGAAAGTCATTTTGTAAATAATGCGCCTGCCTAATGATTTCCAAAATCACGAAATGTTCAAACGCCTTTCCATAGGCGTAGGTGTTTGGCAACAACTCCACTGTCAAAGTTCTTTCCATTGCCCGCTTCACGCCCGAATCAAACAGATAAAACTTCGGCGCCATAATTTGGCGCTTGCGGATTGATTGGTGGTAGGAGTCCAGCAAGATGCCCACCAAAGTATCTTCCAGTATCTTGAAATAGCTTTGAACAGTTTTTACATCGGCGCCTACATCTCTTGAGATCTTGGTGAAATTGAGAATCTCGCCATTGCATTGCGCACATACTTCTATAAATCGTCTGAATGGATCGAGTTTGCGTATCAGGTGTTCCGCCCAGATTTCTTCATTAAGATACGTTAGCGCATAGGCACGAAGAAAGCTTCTTTTCTGGTCACCGCTTTCCAGATGCATCAGCTTGGGTAAAGTGCCAAATTGCAAGGCACTGTCAAGGTCAAAAAAATCCCCCAATTCTTCGTGGGTAAACGGAAACAAGTTGTAGACAAAAGCACGGCCTGCCAGCAAATTGACACCCTTGAGCTTGAGTTTCCTGGCACTTGAACCACAAAGCGCGAATTTTATCCCCGTCCTTTCGATTTGGTCGTGAACGATGTCCAGGAGTTTTGGCACTTTCTGGATCTCGTCAATAACTACCCACTCAAGTTTGGGATCAGCCGCGATCTGATCGAGCAGTTCGGTAGGTCTTCTGGAAAATCGGTCTTGTAAATCAAGGTCGAGAAGATCGAGCCATAGACAATTCTTTTTCTTGCCGAAACACTCACGGAGAAGAGTAGTTTTGCCGGTACCCCGGGCTCCAAACAGAAAAAAACTCTCCTGTAATCGTAAAGGCTTAAGAGAACGATGGATCATGATCCATATTTGTACGACTTTTGTGGAGTATAGTCAACAATTTGCTCAGTGATAGTTGGTCTGAGAAAAGCTATGCATGCCATTTCTTTCGCATGCCCTCCGGGCCAGCCGGCCTCAGTCTTTGTAGCGTTCAATGGTGAAGCTCACATTCCAGGCTCCCCAGGCTCGGCTGGTTACTCCGTGGGCAGTCGATGCCTGATAACTCTTTTGGCCTCTCAGGATTCTGACCTTTACTATTCCTTTCTGGCCGGGTTCGAGTATCCCGGAATGGACCGCCGCGGTCGCCAGGTGTGAATCACTGGTATATACCTCCGTCCCCCAGACCGACCCGGCCGGATTGCCGGTCACCTCGTAAAGAAAGACCCGACCGATCTGCTCGGGCTTGGCACGTAACAGGCCCGGATCGGGGTGAATTCCCTTTAGTTGCCGGATGGCTTGGCGAATGGCCAGGGCCTCGTTCAGCTTGGCAGCCCGGCAATATTTGTCCTGCAGGGCCTTCAAGCGCTTGACGGCCTTTTTTCGAAACGGCTCGATTGAGGTCTCGGCCTTTTGCCGAATAGCGCCGGCCGCTTTGTCGAACTCCATGACCACGCTCATGGCTTCGCTGGGCAACTCTTCGGCCGCAACCACCTGAGCGAATGGCGCAACCAGCACAACAATTAAAAACATTTTAATTACTAGATTCATTTCTGCCTCCGATATTCGATAGCCAATAGCCTCTTTGATATCTTAGATTCTACGGATAAAAAAAGAGTTTGGTCTGTCCGGCTAAGAAGAATCGCTACCCATTTCCCTCAAGGGGCTTGAGCGTCAACTCGACCGCGGCGGCGGCCTCGGCCAGACGAAGATGCACACGACTCCCCAAACAATGACAATCAGAATGGCGCCCCCGATGAGAATCCACACGAACGAATCGTCGTCGAAGTTCAGGTCGGCGCTTGTCAGCAGGAACGCAATATAGGCGATAAACAGCACAATCTGACCGACCAGATAAACGACCTTTCCCGTGCGACTGACTCTGTCCAAAATGACACGATCCAGTATTCCGACTGCTTGCCACTTGACCATGCCAAACCTCACAGGTTTTCCGAAAGAACCGTCTAAGTTTACCCCAAACGCGGTGCAGATTGAAAGCGGAGTGTTGCACTCCGATCTCTCGTTTTCACCGCCCGATTGCCTCGATTCTCAAGATCTCACACAAGATGTCGGCGACGGAGCGACCTTCTGGTCGTAAGCATCGGACCGCGGGTCACCCCCAAGTGACTTGAGCTTCTTCATAGCTTGACGATCGTGGAATAATTCCTTACAATAAAGTAAGGAATTTGATTGGAGGTAATGATGGCTGCGGCGACTCTTACCAGCAAGGGGCAGATCACTATTCCCAAGGAAATCAGGGATGCACTCGGCTTGGAGAGTGGAGATCGGGTGGCTTTTCGACTGCGAGAAGACGGTGTTGTCGAGATACATTTAGAAACCCTGGATCTCACCTCGCTGCATGGCATCTTGAAGTCGAAAAAGCGCGGCGTCTCCCTCGACGATATGGACCGCGACGTAGCCCGTGAGGCGGCCGGAGAATGATTGCACTCGACACTAACGTCTTAGTTCGTTACCTGGTCGAGGACCACGAAGCCCAGAGTAAGGCAGCCAAGCGACTGATTAAGAAGGTGGTCGCAGCAGACGATCTACTGTTTGTGGCAGACATCGTCCTGGTGGAGACGGTCTGGGTGCTGAGCCGGAGCTATGGGTTTTCCAAGAGCGAGATAGTCAAGGTCATGTGTCTGCTGCTTTCGGCGCGGAACCTGAAGTGGGAATCAGCCGACAGAATATCCCGGGTGCTGGCAGCGTTCGAAAAGGGGCGGGGTGGCTTCGCGGATTACCTGGTTCGCCAGATGGGACGGGAAAACGGATGCCAGGATGTTGCCACTTTCGATCGCAAGCTCTTGAAAGAAGATGGTTTTATAAAGCCCGGCTGAATCCGGAAAATAGCTATATTTTATATTCCTTGCGGCTACCGATATAGAAGGCCGCGCTGAACAAAAGCACGGTCATGACCGCCAGGATTTCGAGCGCTTGAGCTGTCGAGGCCGGCGGAATCGGAGGAATCAGAACCGATAACATTCCGGTGGTCTCGGGCCCTAAGCCCAAGAGCGATTTGAGATAATACATCAGAGTCAAGCGCGGAAAAGCACCTGGGAGATTGCTAACCGCCATCTCCCAACCCAACCCGAACATCATCGCCAGAATCATCGGGCGATTGAGTAAAACACCGAACAATGAAAATACGGCCGTATAGACGATCACCGCCGCACAAAGAGTTCCGGCACTTATCAACAGGCGCGTAAGTTCGGTGCCCAGGGCCCCAATCCCGTCGGCGCTGACCACAATCGCATAAACGATCACTAGATCCAGGACCAGAACGAAACTGACTACCAGGGCCACAGAAATCATTTTACCGCCCAGGATAATCGCGCGATGCACCGGCCGGGCAAATAAATAGACGATCGTCTTGTCCTCGATCTCGTCGCGCACGGCCGAAACTCCGAGATAGAGCGGCAGGCCCAGGGCAAAAAACTGTAAGAAGACGTTGACCGTCATCTCTGTGAAAAAAGCCAGCCCGATTCCATCTTCGGCAATCCGCCAGAAGACCGCCAAACCGATCGGCACCAGCATCAACACCGCAATCCAGATGATTCGCTTGCGTCCCAGATTGACCCTGAAAAACAATCGGGATACCAGCCACAACGAACTAAGCGAGCCAGGCAAGGACGGCTGATCGGTTTTTTGTTTAGTTTGAGTCATTTGACCAAATATTTAAAAACAGCCTCCAGGTTATCGTCCAAAGAAACCATCGAATTGACGTTGAAATCATCTGAAGCCGCCAACTCACCGATTCGGGTATAGCAGTCATCCGGCTTGCGGGTTTCGATGATCACTTTTTCATTGTTGATTTCCACCCGGACCACATCGTCGTACTTGAGCAACTCACGGCCTAGTTCGCGCGGTTGGTCGGTACTCAAGGCGATCCGATGCGGGTGGGCATCGATCATGTCGCGAATTTGTTGCATCTGCCCCTGAGCCAACAAGCGGCCCTTGTTGAGCATGATAATATCAGTCGTCATGGCCTCGAGTTCATGCAGTACGTGACTGGAAACCAGTACTTTGGCACCATTTTCGGCCTGCTTGCGGAACAAGGCGATCATGCTGGCGCGACCCAGCGGGTCCATGCCGGACAATGGCTCATCCAGCACCAGCCAGTCGGGTTTGTGCGAAAGCGCCTGGGCAACCTTCAGCTTCTGGCGCATTCCGTGGGACAAGGTCCTAATCGGTTTGTCCTTTTTCGCGCTCAGTTGAACCAATTCGAGTGCCTCCAGCGAAACCCGGGCGGCCTTTTCTTTGTCGAAACCATGCAGACGGGTCAACAATGTTACGAACTGCAGCGGCGACAAATCTTCGTAGAAACGATCATGCTCGGGGCAGTATCCCAGGCGGGCCAGCATTTTCCGGTTAGCCCAGGGGTCGTTGCCAAACACTTTGACTTCACCTTTTGATGGCCGCAACTGCCCGGTCAGAAGCTTCAACAGAGTCGACTTACCGGCCCCGTTGGGACCCAATAATCCGACAATCGGCGCACTCGACTCGAAAGTCAGATCATTGACCGCAATGACTTGCCCGAACCATTTGCTCAACCCGCCTGTAGAATAGTTCGCGGCAGTCATTATCAAGCCCTCATCCAGCGCCTGAGTCTAATCAGAACGACTCCGGCCGCGACCACAACCCAGGCCAACTGCCCCAAAAACATCCAGAGCGCCTGCAACCATGAGCCTTCACCATCAAGCAAGAATTCGGCCAGTTGGCCGTTGGCCTTGGCAAAACTCAGCGCATTGAAGGCTTGTATGCCGGTAGCCTGGGCAACCCCCTCGGCCACACCAGCGCTGACAAAAAATATAATGACCCACACAATTCCAGCTGCGCGGCCTCTTTGAGTCAACGAAGAAACCGCCAACATCGCCCAGCCCATAGTCAGACACAGCAAGGCCGACAACAAAACCAGGCTGCCCGCCCAGCCTGCAAATGCAGCCAGGTCGGTCGCCGGCTCGGCTAGCCAACGAAAGATCGCCAGGACCAAACCCGGCATTAGAGTTACCCCGATCACCGCTACGGCAATCGCCAGCCACTTGCCGGTTATGTATTGCATGAAACTCACCGGACGTGAAAAATATACGGTTAGCGCTCCGGTGCGCAGATCTTCCCCGATTGCCCGGCGCCCGACGAAGTAAACCATCAACATCGAGAAAAACATCTGGATGCCCCAGAATGACTTCCAGATATCAGCCAGATCATCCTTGTTGAGCAGCATACTGAAGCGGGCCTGGATGACTACCAATACGGCAAACACGGCCAAGGGGAAGAACGAAACCCAGAGCAATCGCTTGAACCACTTCTCCTTCCAGGCCAGGCGCAGCTCGTTCATCGCAATTACCAAAAAACGCGAGCGCGGCGAGGCCAACTGACCCTCGAAGGGCCGGTAGCCTTGATCGTAGATGCGAGCATCGTCATGGGCTTCTGGCGGGCTCAAGCCTCACCTCCGCCTTTATCGGTCAGGGCTTTTTCAAAAGCCTGCTCTAATGAAACCGTGGCCGGTGCCAGGTGGCGAATCTGAAGGCCATGTTGCTTTGCCAGGCGCCAAATCAGATCGGCGCTACCGCCCTCGGGTAGCTGCACCTCGAGATGTCCCATGCCTTCTTGCGATACGAAATTCAAGCCGGCCGACTTCAAAGCGGCCGCCATTTTTTCCCTTTCGGATTTGACCCGCACGTGCA
>JAFDKH010000273.1:6053-10733 GCA_019307065.1 Deltaproteobacteria bacterium | reverse complement strand
TGGCCGTCGAAATTCCAGTTGCTGTTCTGGCCGCGCACTACGGCCAGGTTTCTGTATTTCTGCAAGCATTGCCACCTGACTGCCTACATGGGCGATTTTCAGAAGATCCCCGAGGACAAACAGGCAGAGATCAAGAAAGCCATTGCGCCGCTGATTAAGAAACAACCGGACAAACGCTATTACGAGGTTCCCATGGACTACCGCCTGGAGATCAGCCAGGCCGTATATCAGCAACTGGATAAAAACGACGAGTTCTGGTGCAACTTCTATCGAATCAAAGGTTACCACCTGGCCAAGGCCGGGAAGGCCGAGCTTGCCAAAACCGCCCGCCTGAAAGCGCAGGCTGTTGCCGAAAAAATGCTGGCAGCCAAAATTGAGAACCCTCCCAAGAAAGAACTGACCCTGATCGTCGGGTCGATGCAGTATTTCACCGGTCAAAAAGACAAAGCCTTGGCTACTTTAGCAAAGGTGGCCAAGACACCCATCCCGATTTCCAAAAGCATGCCGGCAGAGCAAGCCAAGAATACTGCCACTTATCTCGACGAACTGGCCGCAGAGTTTGTAAAACTTGTAAAGGCTGGAAAAAAAGTGCCCGAATAATCGGCGTTAGGAATCTAGCTAGCTACCTGTCTGCCCGCGTTCCCAGGGCGTCAATCCCGAGGCGATCGCTTTTCTGACTTCTTGCATGAGTTCAGCCCGGCTGTTTTCATCGTAGCTGGCCGTGTCAATCGGCTGGTGAATGCGGATATTGATCTTGCCGGGCAGCAGATTGAGGGTTCGGTTGGGCAAGACATGCCGCGAGCCCGAGATGGATACCGGCAGGATCGGCAAACCAAACTGTAGAGCAGTCATGAAACCACCTTTTTTAAAAGGCAGCATCCGGCCGTTATCACTGCGGGTACCTTCCGGAAAGAAAACCACCGAAACCCCGCCCTTCAGCAAGGGTTTCGCTTTTTGGAGGCTTTCGATTGATTTTTCGCGGCTGGAGCGATCGATAAAGACATGCCCGCCGGCTGAGCAATACCAGCCCAGCCCGGGTACCTTGCGCAATACTTCCTTCATTACCCACCGAAATTGTCTCCCCCAATGGCCGTAAAAGGCCAGGATGTCGAAGTGGCTCTGGTGATTGGACATGATGATGTAAGACTGGCCTTTGACTGCATTTTGGCGCCCGCGAACACTGACCCATACAAAAGTCATCCGGCATAGCAGCCAGGACCAAATGGTACCCATATGAAATGCCACCCGGGCCGAAAACAAACATATGAAGACCGCGATAATTCCCATTATCAAGGTGCTGATCGCCAGGTAGGGAATGTAAAACAGATAGGTATAGGGGGCCCATAGCCAGCGTAAAACCCGGCGCCTATTTTCGCCTGGCTCGATTCCCATCTCCTGATTTGCCTGGGCGGCCTGAGCTGTCATTTGAGTCATCAGAATTATTTAGAATCCTTGGCCGAATTGAGAGCTTTAATGAGTTTTTCAAACCTGACCGGCTTGGTCAGCGAAGCGATCGGTTTGAGCCATTTGGCATCATATTCGCGCAAGGCGTATGGATGCGCTGACAATAGAATTATTGCAATATCCTTGTTCTTCGATTCTTTCCTGGTAGAACGGCCTACCTGAAAACCGTCGATTCCGGGCAACATGATATCGAGAATCAGGGCATCGAACCGATATTTTTTCAACATCTCAATCGCCGCCAATCCGCTGTCGGCCAAAAAGATCTCGAAGCCCTCCTTCTCTAGACCTTTCTTGATTAGTTGCTGACTGGCCTGGTCGTCTTCGACATAAAGAACCTGCATGAATCCTCCCAGTCGAAATTCGTTAAGATTGTTTCCTACCCGTAGAAAATAACGCAGTTCGGCATAGATGGCAAGCCAGCCATAAATATCATATTTAGCAGTCGTTTTCCTGGAGATCACGCAATTGTGGAGTAACACTATTTAAGGATTGGCCCTGGTGCGGTTGATTCTGCTAGTATGGTTTTGATGATTGACTTGATATTGAGGAGTTGACCATGCCGCGCTCCCTCAAAGGTTTGGTGGTGGTATCTCTAGTGGCTTTGGCGGCCCTGACCGGCTGCGGCCGCTCGGCGCCACTCAGCCCCGGCGACTTGTTGTCCATTCGAATAACACCCGCCAATCCCGATTTGTACATCAACCAGATTGTGCAGCTGACTGTCGAGGGCATCTATCTCGACAAAGTCGAAGGCGAATGGACGCAAGTCGTTCGCGACATCACCGATGAAGACGATCTGATCTTTCGCTTGAACCAAAGTGGAATCATTGATGTCCTGTCTGAGGCCAGAATTGTTGGCAAGGAGGCCGGCCACGTCCGGCTTTTAGCCGCCTTCGAAGGGCGGGAAACCTTCACAGACATCAATGTGCGCTACGCCACCTTGAGCGGCATCAGGCTCAACCCGGATCTGCTCGAAATGGAAGTTGGCGATTACAGTCAGCTCGAAGTCATCGGCGACTTGAGCGACGGGTCCGAGATCGACTTGACCTTCGGCGCCCTGGGCAGCAACTACTCGACCGGCAACCAACTGGTGGCTTCGGTCACCATTGACGGGCTGGTGTTTGCGTTGGGCGAAGGTGAGACGACTGTTCATGTCCAGCATGCCGAATTCGAAGCCTTCAGCACGGTTCGCGTAGGTGACGGCCCAATCCTGACCCAGGTTGAATTATCTCCGGCCCAGGTCAACCTCGACACGGGCGAGAACGTCCAGCTGCATCTGGTTGGTTTCTATGACGACGGGTCGACCACCAATCTGACAAACCATTTGGAAACCACATTCGAGTCTGCCGACAGTTTTGTGGCTACGGTCAGTTCGGGCGGCCTGGTGAATGCCCTATCCGGCGGAGAAACAATCGTGACCGCCACTCACCGGCAGTTCTCGGCCTGGGCCGCCATATCGGTCTCGTCCGGGCCAAACCTGGTAGGCCTCGAGCTCGAACCGAGTCAGGCCATGCTTCCCCTGGGCGGCTCTCTGCAGTTGACCGCCTGGGCCCTGTACAGCGACAACAGCCGGCTCGATGTCACTTCGCAATGCAACTATGTTTCGGATAATCCGCAGGTCGCGATGGTCAGTTCGGGCGGCCTGGTTAACGCCCAGGTTGCCGGCAGCTCGGAAATATCGGCTTCCTTTGATGGATTTTCGGATAGCTGCGATGTGACCGTCGAAGACCGCCGGTTGATTTCGATCGATGTAGTCCCGGAAAATGCCGTCTTAGAGGTCGGCGCAACTTTGCAGCTGCGCATAGTCGGGCACTTCGACGACGGCAGCTTGGGTAACCTGACCGCCTCGTCCAGCGGCACAACCTATCGCTCGTCTAACCCGACCGTCGCAGCGGTCGACTTAGAAGGCGAAGTCAACGCGGTTTCTGCAGGTCTGTCCCTGATCGAAGCCTCCAACTCGGGCTTGTCCGCCACCTGCGCTATCGAGGTGGTCGGGCCCCAATTAATCGAGGTTATAGTCGAGCCGCACGAGCTGGAACTCTCGATTGGAAATACACACCAGCTGATCGTCACGGCCTCCTATTCCGACGGCAGCCAGCAACAGGTTAGCGCCCTGGCGACTTACCAGTCTTCGAACACAAATGTCGCCCGGGTATCCCTGGCCGGCCTGGTTACGGCCAGCGGAAGCGGTGAAGCCGTTGTCAGTATATCCTACGGCGGGCTATCCGATCAATGCCGGGTTACGGTTGGGCGCGTGCTGACCAACATTCAGATCCAGCCTTCCAGCGCGGCCTTGAATATCGGGGATTCGATCCAGCTGACCGTGATGGCATTTTACTCGGACGGCTCCAATCTGGATGTCACCGATCAGGCCACCTATCAGTCTAATAATGCGGCCGTGGCAACGGTTTCGGGCGGCGGGCGGGTAACCGCCCAGGGAACCGGTGCGACAGTCATCCGGGCCTCGTTCGAGGGGTTGAGCGACACTTTCAACATCCAGGTCCTGGCGCCGACCGTAATCGCCCTCGAAGTCGAGCCGGCGAGTGTCGAACTCGATATCAACGAGAGTGTCCAACTGACGGTCTGGGCTACCTACTCCGACGGGTCGGTAGTCAACGTAACCGCCCAGACCGAATATGAATCTTCCGACCAAAGTGTAGCCAGCGTACAAAGTAACGGTCGGGTCACTGCAACGGGCGTTGGAAACGCCACCATCCGGGCAACTTTCGCAGGCCTGACAGATACCTGCTCGGTAGCCATCGGTGTCGAACTTCTCTCACTCGATATTGAGCCGTCCAGCTTAGTCCTTGAGGCCGGCGAGATCACAAATGTCACCGTCTGGGCTACTCTTGGTGGGGGTATTGTAGAAAACGTTACGACTCAGGCCACTTTCGAGTCTTCCAATTCGGCCATCGTCAGCGCACCGGGCAACGGCACGATTATCGCACACGGCCCGGGTATGGCGACGGTCTTTGCCCGTTTCGGCGGGTTGGAAGCCAGCTGCCAGGTACAGGTCCGCACGGCAACCTTATTGGCAGTCGAAGTCGAACCGCCCAGTCTCAATCTGGATATCGGCGACTCAGCCCAATTGACTGTGCGGGCTTATTATTCAGACGGCTCGATCGAGAATGTCACAACCTTTGCCAGTTATGATTCTTCCAACCCGATGGTGGCCGCCGTCCAGGGCAACGGTCTGGTTGTTGCGAACGGCCTGGGGAC
>JAFDKH010000273.1:0-6009 GCA_019307065.1 Deltaproteobacteria bacterium | reverse complement strand
CCTCATTCGGCGGCCTGTCAGACAACTGCCTGGTTCAAGTCAGCGGTCACGTGCTCGAGTACATCGTACTTAGTCCGCCCAGCGCGAACCTGCTGGTCGGTGAAACCCTGCAGTTTGCCGTGACCGGTCATTACTCCGACGGCGGAACCGAAGATCTGACCGCCCCTGAATTCGGCACGACCTATCAATCCTCGGATACGCAAGTCCTGGGAATCGCGGCCAACGGCCTGGCCTGGGCGGTCAATCCCGGCGGCCCGCTGACCGTAACGGCCCGCAATTCGGGCTTTTCCGATACGGCCACGGTAACGGTCAATGATCTCAATCCTCAGCCGATTCTTTCTTCGATCGACCCCAGCCAGGCTATCGCCGGCAGCGGCTCTTTGGATCTTACGGCCAACGGCTCGGGTTTCATAGCAAACTCAGTTGTTACTCTGGATGGCCAGAGTCTCGGTACAACCTACCAAAGTGACAGCCAACTGACCGCCCTGGTACCGGCCGGGCTTACCGCAGAAGTTGGTATTTTTATGCTTGCGGTAGTCAATCCGCCTCCCGGAGGCGGCACATCGAATTCGTTACCGTTTTGGGTAGTCGGCATTCCGGCGCTTACGACTCTATCACCTGACGCCGGTCTGCAGGGCACTGTAGTCCGGGTAGTTTTCTACGGCAGCGGTCTGCTCGGCTGTGACGTCGTGCCGGCCAATTCGGGCATAACCGTAAGCAACCTGACCTACAGCGACGACGGCACGCAACTGGCGGCCACCTTCAGCATTGCTGCAACGGCTACACCCGGACCGGACCTTATGACCCTAACCAATCTGGCCGGTTCGACTGCGGCTAGCTTCACCGTAATCGAAGACCAACCCCTCGAAGATCTGTATATCGAAGGCCCGGGAGTGATCTATCTCGAAGGGGTCCAGGCTTACCACAACATTACTATCGGGACCGGGGCGGTGGTTTACGGAGTCGGCGACCAACCGCTGCAATTTTTAGCAACCGGTGACGTGATGGTCCTGGGCGAAATTCACGTATCCGGCAGCGACGGAATCGACGGCTATTACGATCCGGCCGATGGCGGGGCGAGCGGCCCCGGCGGCGGCGGGGGCGGCGGCGGCGGCGACGGTGACAGTCCGCAGGCATCCAGCGGCGGAAGCGGTTCACCGGCCGGCGAAGGCGGCGGGCAGGCGATCGGACGCGGAACTCTTTCCGGTGACGGTGGCGGATTCGGTTCCGGTCAGGGAATCTCGGGCGGCTGTGGCCAGGCCGGCGGCGGCGGCGGGTTCGGCGGTGACGGCGGCAATGGCGGCGGCGATATAGGGCCCGGGACCGGCGGCCCTGGTGGCACGGCCAACAGTCAGGGGTCGTTGTACAACGGCGGCACTGGTGGCGGAGGCGGGTCTGCCTGCGGACCAACCTGCGGCGGGGGCGGGGGCGGCGGCGGCGGCGTTTTGGTCCTGGCCGCGGTTACCGGCGGCGATATTACTATCAAGGGCGCCATATTCGCCAACGGTGGTAACGGCGGTAACGGACACGTCGGAACCGGCGGAGGCGGCGGCGGTTCGGGCGGCCGGATTACGATTACTTCGGCCAGCGGCAGCATCATAATCGAAGACACTCTGGCGGCCCGCGGCGGCGACGGCGGCCCGGCCTATCGCAGTGACGGCGGCGGCGGGGGCGGCGGCGGCCGGATCATCGTCGATGCCGGCAGCGGGTCGGTCGATGACAGCAGCGGTTTCTACGACTTATTCGGCGGAGCCGGCGGAATTTCCTTGGACCCTCAAGATCCCGAACGAGGCTACGACGGCCTGGACGGCACGGTCGGAGTCATCGACGTAAGACCCTGATCTGACACCAACATCTTCTGCATAGAGTTTATTTGTTTTTAATTCGTACTACCCTTGCTCTCTCAGCCCAAGCCGAATAATATATATTGTTTCATAAAATCGGAGTTGCCGGATGGCGAGGTGCAAGACCACAACCCGGACCCGGAGCCAGACCCGAGCCCGCACCAAGAAGAAAAAGACGATTCCGCGTCTGATTGGGCAGGAAGAGCGCTTGCTCGATAAGGTCAAGGACACTCTCGCCAAAACGCCCGTGGCCAGCTACTCCAGCTACGACAAGCAGCTAATCAATCTCAGAGATGCCATGGCCGAAGAAAGACTGCCCGATGACCGGGCCATGATGATGGACCAGATGGATCGCCTGGCCGCCATATCGACTGCTCGATCCAAATATGCTCCCGGACAGCTAGATCCGGCCAGCCCATATTTTGCGCACCTGGGCCTGGTTACCGACCAGGGCGAACGCCGCGACATAATGCTGGGCCGCCAGACCTTCATCAAAGGCGATGTGCGCATCGTCGACTGGCGCAATGCGCCAATCAGCAAGGTATTTTATCGCTACAACGAAAGTGATCACTTCCTCGAAGAAATTGCCGAGCGCCAGATGGCGGGGCAGGTCAAAGAGCGGCGCATGGTAACCATTGTCGGGGGCCGGCTCGTCAGAGTCGCATCTCCGCGGGGAATATTCCTGAAAACATCCAAGGGCTGGCAAGATATTTCGAGCCAGGCCACATCATTAGAGGGCGGCGCCGGAAGCGCAACCCGGCCCGACACTGCCACACCGTTACTCGGAGCGGCCGGCGCTTCGGCCGGCGAATGGCGCGAACATCGAGCCGATAAACACCTGCCCGAGATTGCCGGCCTGCTGGATCGTCATCAGTTTGATTTGCTTACCCGTGATCACGATACCTTACTGGTAGTGGCCGGCGGAGCCGGGTCGGGTAAGACGACCGTCGGCTTGCACCGCCTGGCCTATCTGACCTTTAAGGATCCCGAACGCTTTCGCCCCAATCGCATGCAAGTCCTGGTATTCGGTACCGCCCTGGCTCGTTATATCTCCTGGGTCCTGCCGGCCCTGGGCGTCGAGGGTGTCGTGGTCAAGACCTTGAAGAACTGGTCGCTCGGCCAACTACACAAGCACTTCCCGAGCCTGCCGCGCAGAACCAGCCCCAACACTCCGGCCAGCGTGGTACGTTTCAAAACCCACCGGATCATGATCCCGATGCTGAACGAAGCGGCCGGGCGGGCTGCCCGCGCTCAACCGGCGGATTTGTTCGATGAGTTATTCACCGATCGCGGCTGGATCAGCCGGGGTATCGCTAAGTATGCTCGCGGAGCTTTTACGAAATCGAAAATCGAAGAGATCCACCGCTGGTGCACCAATCAGCAATTCAGGCGCTTCGACGGGGGACGGGCCGACGATGACGAACAACCCTGCTACGATGATGAAGACCGCATGATTCTGCTGCGCCTCTATCAACTGCTGCATGGTCGTTTGCGCTTTACGAAACGCAGGGCGCTTTCTTACAGTCACCTAATGGTCGATGAATCTCAGGATTTCAGTCCACTCGAATTGCTGGTTCTGATGCAAACCGTGCGCAACAACTCGATCACCCTGGCCGGCGATCCGGCCCAGAAGATATCTGCCAACGATTTTTCCAACTGGTCTGAAGTACTCGAGCTGATCGATCACGACCATCTCAAGGTCGCGCCCTTGAAAGTAAGCTATCGTTCCACTCGTCAAATAATGGAGCTGGCCAATGCCGTTTTGGGCCCCTTTGCTCCGGACGAACCACTCGAGACAATCCGCCAGGGCGACCCGGTCGAACTGTTACGCTTCGGCGGCCAGGGTGAAGCGATGACTTTTTTGAGTGACGCTTTGATGGATTTACACCGGCGCGAACCGACGGCTTCGGTCGCGGTCCTGACCCGCAACGCCGACCAGGCCGACCAGGCCCATAGCGCTTTACGACGTACCGACATTTTGAACCTCAGCCGGGTCTCCGACCAGGAATTCTCTTTCGGACCAGGGGTCGAAGTTACCGACATCGCCCAGACCAAGGGGCTCGAGTTCGATTACGTGGTCTTGCTCAACGTAGACGAAGAAAGTTATCCATTGACGCCTTCAGCCCGCCACTTGCTGCATGTCGGGGCGACCCGCGCCATCCATCAATTGTGGTTGTTGTACTGGAAGAAAAAATGCCCGCTGCTGCCCAAGCAGCTTAAACCGCGCGTGGCCGGCTAAATTCAGGGGGTAACTTATGCGATCACCGGTAACCATACTGCTATTCGCCCTGCTGCTGATCCCGGCCTGCGAGAAGACGGAGGAACCGGCCCAGCCGAAGGCCTCTGACCAAGCAGCCAAGGTTAAGGCCGATTCGTCTAGCGACCGGGTAAAATCGGATAAGCCCGCACCGAGGGATGACAAAAAGGAATCAATCAAGGCTCACCTGACCTGTCCTCCAGGCACTAAGGTCCGCCACAGTGCATATCGGGACAGCGGGGCGAAGTGGTGTATCAGGCCGGATGGAAGCCAGCACGGCATGTCGGTTGAGATGTTCACCAGCCCCAAGACCCAGTGGCCGTTCAAGAGCGCAGGCGACTGGAAGGATGGAAAGCGCAGTGGCAAGTGGACCTGGTGGCATGAAAACGGAAAAGAGAAGAAACAGGGTGAATACAAGGACGGAGCCAAGAGCGGTCCTTGGCTGGAATGGCACAAGAATGGCAAGCAAGCCCTGGAGTCATTCTACCAGGCTGGCCATTTGCATGGAGCGTGGAAGACCTGGGCATTCAAGGGCGGTCTGACATCGGAAGGAACCTACCAACAGGGCAAGATCGCCCGAACCTGGACATTCTGGTCCGAGGGAGGCAAGGAACTGGCGAAGAACGAGTTGGGAGAAGAAGGAACTGGTTCCTGGAAAAAATTCAGCGCTCTGGGAAGGCTTCTGGAGGAAGGCAAGTACAAGGCCGGCAAGAAGGATGGCAAGTGGAAGGAGTACCCGGGTGCGCGGGACGAGTACGGGGAAGGGAATTATAAAGACGGAATACGAGTCGGCAAATGGATGGGTTGGGGAACCATGTTGGACAAGAAGAACAAAAAGAAAAAGACCAAGGTTAAAGAGAAATTCTACAAGAACGGGAAGCTTCATGGAAAATCTACGAAATGGCGGAATGGCAAGCTTTCATCCGTGTACAACTACAAAGATGGTCAGATGCACGGAATGTCGACCTTATATAGTTCCGGAAAGCGCCACATTCAGCAAAACCATGTGAACGGGATCAAAGAGGGCAAGCACCTATCCTGGGACACGATCAACGGAGGCAAGTCCGAGGAAGGCTGGTACAAAGCGGGCAAAGCCTGCGGCAAGTGGAAATGTTACTATCTAGGCAAAAAGACCAAATGTCTGGGGGATCGTTCAAATCTACCAAAGTGTAAATGAAAGAACTGTAGAAATCAGGGGGGTCGGAGGGCAGCTCAAACCGCGCTTGGCTGGTTAGCACTCCGTCGGCGCAGAATTACTAATAAACCCAACAGAAGAAGCCCAACCAACCCGCCGCTGGTTTTCGTCGAAGCGCAACCGCAGCCCCCACCACCCTCGCAGTTTTCATCGACTTGTCCGTCGCAGTTGTCGTCTTGATTGTTGCCGCAGACTTCGAAGCCATCGGCGCTAGGAGTACATTCGTATTCACAGCCGTCGTCCAGCAGGCCGTTGATGTCCAGCCAGCCGGTTTCGCAGACCGTCAGGATGCACTCGCCGGCGGTGCATTTTTCGGCAGCATGATCAAGCTCGCAAACCAGGCCGCAGCCGCCGCAATTATCCATGTCCGAAGTCGTGTCGATGCAGGCCCGCTCGCAATTGGTGCGTCCGCTCCCGCATTCGTCCTTACACTCGCCCAGGTCGCAAACTTGTTCCCCGCGGCAATCCCACTGGCATTGTCCGCAGTTATCCGGGTCGGACTGCAAATCGAAACCTTCGTCGATTTGATCATCACAATTATCATCGACTCCGTTGCACAATTCCTCGGCCCCGGGATGAACCGCGGCGATGGTATCGTCGCAATCTTCGCCGGCCGGGCAATTCTCACCGTAGCCGTCCCGGTCATGGTCGACACAGCCACATTCCGAATCGTCCAGATCGGTCATCTGATCGCAATCATTGTCGATTTGATC
>JAFDKH010000272.1 GCA_019307065.1 Deltaproteobacteria bacterium | reverse complement strand
CGAGATGGGGATCATCAAGCCCGTCTACAACGCCAATAGCCTGCTGGCGGAGCTCGAAGGCACCATGACACCCGTGCAGTCCAGCGATCCCTTTGTGCACGCCATCGCCGCGACGGGCCCCGAGCACGCCACGCTGCTCATCGCCAATCAGATTCCCCTCGAGTATCAGATCGACGTTCTCTACGACTACTGGGAGCAGACGCCGATCCTGGAAAATCACTTCGCGGAAGAGGATCTCTCCGAATTCACTTACGACTTGAAGGAGTTCCTCGACGTGTTTTTCAACGGGGTCATGCCACCTTGGCCGGAGCTGTTCGACGCGTTCCTTGCCGACCCGTCCTCCATCGACTTAGACGAGTTGAGCTGGCCCGACGAGATCAAGGCGGCTTGGAGTGAGATGCGACGCTTCGGCCGGCTCGCGCGACCCAAGCGTCTGTGCAACACGGAGATCCGCATTTCGCTCGATGGGCTGCAGGACGGCAGGTATCGATTCGAGCACTATGTGCTCGACAGCCGGCACGCAAACACGTACCACGACCGTGAACTCCTCGATCAGCGCCTGACGACTGCCCAGGCGGCAGGGCGCGAGGCCCTGCTGGCCGAGATCCTGAGCATCAACCAGGAGTACGACGCCGAGTCAGGCAAGCTGGATGACGCAGAAGTGCTCCTCGAGCAGCCACGAGAGCCTGTGGTCATTGACATGGAGCCGAACTCGGTCCACGTGGTCCGGTTCACCGCGTGGGAGTAGGGCAGCCAAGCTCGCTCCGTTGTTGCAGGGGCTCTACCGCTCCGCATCGGCGAGTCGCTCCCCGAGCTTGGGATCTGACGGAAGTCCATATAGACCAGCCGTTCATAAAGATCATCAACATGGTTCAGAACAAGAGGGGGAGCGTATCCTTGGAGTGTTTGCTGAAGCATTGAAGCGAACTATTTGTGTTAATGTATTTGCTTGACAGTCTGCTCCTTCAAAATCACTATTAGCCCCATGCTGAAAAAGATCCCCAACGTATTCACCATTGTTTTCGCGCTGATCGTCATAGCGGCTGTAGCGACTTGGATTGTTCCGGGCGGCGAGTATAAGCGTCAAAAACAAAAAGTCGGCGATATCACCAAAGAAGTCCTGATCGACGGCAGCTTCAGGTATGTCGATTCCAAACCCCAAATGCTCGAGATCTTCACCGCCCCCGCAAAGGGTTTTTTGAGGCTGGCCGAGATCATTGCCTTCATCTTCATTGTCGGCGGTGCTTTTTTTATGTTCAACGAGACCAACGCAATTACAGCCGGAATTCACAAGCTGGTAGGCTTGCTGAAGGGCAGGGAGTTTCTGGTCATTCCGATTGTCATGACTTTGTTTTCGCTTTTCGGAGCGGCCTTCGGGATGTGCGAAGAAGCCATGCCCTTTGTACTGATCTTCGTGCCCATGGCTCTTTCATTGGGCTATGACTCAATAGTCGGCGTATGCATGACATTTCTGGCGGCCGGGGTAGGTTTTGCGGGTGCCTTTCTGAATCCTTTCACTCTCCAGATAGCCCAGGGCCTGGCCGGCCTGGAACCCTTATCAGGCCAGGGCTATCGTGTGCTGATCTGGTTTATAATAACTGCCTTCACTATCGGTTGGGTAATGATCTACGCAGCCAAGATCAAGCGCAACCCGGAAAAGAGCCCGATGTATGAGCTCGACAAGAAACGCCGAGTAGAAATCAGTAAGAGTCTCGAAAAAGTAGTTTTCACCTGGCGGCACGCAGCCTGTCTGGGTATTTTGCTGGCCGGTATGATCATGATGGTTGTCGGAGTAGTCGTTTGGGAATGGTATATCAAAGAACTGGCCGGTCTCTTTTTTGCCATGGGCTTGGCAGCCGGCATTACCGCCGGGCTTGGCCCGGATAGTTTGGCCAAATCGTTCATTGACGGTTGTAAGGATATTGTTTCGGCGGCCCTGGTAGTCGGATTTGCCGGCGGAATTCTGGTTATTCTCGAAGATGGCCGGATCATGGATACAATCTTGCACAGCATGGCCTCGGTCACATCTGAAATGCCGAAGATCCTGGCAGCCGATGTCCAGTACGGGCTGCAGATGCTGCTGAACTTCTTCATTCCGTCAGGCAGTACCAAGGCCGCCCTGACTATGCCGATCATGGCGCCCCTGGCCGATTTATCTGGAATCACCCGCCAGACAGCCGTTTTGGCCTATCAATTTGGAGATGGTTTCACCAACATGATCATCCCGACCTCGGGAGTTACGGTCGGTACTCTGGCGATGGCCAAGATTCCCTTTGAGCGCTGGTTCAAATGGAACTTTCCAATGCAAATAGCCTTTTTCGTGATGTCGCTTCTTTTTTTGATCTGGCCGGTTTTGACCGGCTGGAGCTAATCGCTGGATTAAGGATAGGTTTCATAGAAGATCTATAAATATTTCCGTATACTGATTGCAGCCAAGATTAAATTGGGGAGATTATTCATGATTTCAGAAATTAGTTTCAAATTTCGCTTTGTCAGCAAAGGCCAGGCTACCGGGCTCAGGTCAAAAATGGGTATGATCACTGAAACCGGCCTGCAGCTTGGCGAAGATCTGATCGAATACACTGACATTATCGAGACAATCGTGCGCGACAAGCGCCTGGTGATGGCCACCGATGGTCGCGAACCGTTTGTTATCGAAGTCTATGGCATCAAGGCTCGTGAACTCGAAAAACAGATCGACCGGATTAGCTCGGCCCAATTGTCCCAACGGAAAAAGGCCGATCTGGAGTTGGCCGGCGAAGGTCATAAATTTCGAACCGCCACTTGCCCCGAGTGCCACGCCACGATCGACTTGTCCGGCTACGAGAAATCGAACTATATCTACTGTCGTTTCTGTGAATGCCTGCTCGATCGCGACGGCCAGGTTGTCAATTCCGGAGATCATTATCGGGTCTGCGACGAGTGCGGCATGTTTGACCGGGTTAAAGGCTACACCGAGTTTTATTTCTATTTCCTGCTGGTGGTTTACGGTTTTTCTTCAAAGCGCCGGCATGTCTGCGACAATTGTGCCCATAAGCTTTTCTTGAAGACCTTCTTCATCAACTTGATCTTCATCCTGGGCATCATTCCTTCCATTGTGCTCAAGCTAAAATCCCTTAGCGGTCGGGCGACTAACTTTGAAGGCCTGCCCAAGGCCAACAAGCTGGCTAGCAAGGGCAAGTTCATCGAAGCCGACCAGCAATACACTAGCATTCTGCAAGCCCACCCAGAACACCCCGGCTTGTTATATAACCAGGCCAAAGCCCATCTGGTTGGCGGAGACGCCGGGCAAGGAGTCAGCCTGCTGGAACGTTCGCTGAAATCCTGTGTCAATTACTTACCCAGCCAGCAAATGGTGGTTGCCCTGAGCGAAGCTACCGAACAAAAACAGTTATAAGGTTTACTCGGTTTACCCACCCCTCTTGACCAAACCAGGTCTGTCTCATATTCTTGTCAAACACCCTTGTGGCGGAGGAAAAATGTCGAGAATCATTCCAATTTTAGCCATTGTGTTAGTGACAACTCCGGCCTGGTCGCAATCCGTCGATCTGAACTGGAACGCGGTAACTGAAGATATCAATGACCAGCCGGAACAGATCCTTGGCTATCACGTCGACTACGGCACTACCCAGGGCGGACCCTATCCGCTTGGTTTTTCGACCGGTGATGTATTGACCATCAGAGTCGATGATCTTGTCAACGGCGACCATTATTACTTTGTAGTCAAAGCTATCGATACATCCTTGAACGAGAGTGTCTATTCGATCGAGGCCGACTATGTTGTGCCTTTCGAAGACTGCAACAATTTACAAGATGACGACTACGACGGTTTGACTGACTGTCAGGATCTGGAGTGTCCCGATGGCACTGAAGTTTGCGATGGTTTCGACAACGATTGCGACGGACCAGTCGATAACAACTTGAGCGCGCCGGGCTGCCCGCTCCAGGATGGGGTCTGCGCCGGTTCAACTCAAACATGTGCCGGCATTGCCGGTTGGCAGGCCTGCGATACTTCTTCCTACGGCAGCGACTATGAGCAAACTGAAACAATCTGTGACGGGCTGGACAACGACTGTGATGACGCGGTCGATGACAATCTCAACCCGCCGCCCTGCATCTTGCAACTCGGTGTGTGTCAGGATTCGATAAGACCATGTGGCGGCAGCAGCGGATGGGGCGTCTGTGATGCCGCCGACTATGGGGCCGATTACGAAGTCAACGAAAGCCGCTGCGACGATCTTGACAATGACTGCGATGGCATCACAGACACCGGCCTGAGCGGGCCGGCTTGTCCGCTTCAACTGGGTGTCTGCGTAGGCTCCACTCAGGAATGTGAGTCGGGAGGCTGGCAGCCCTGCGATGACAACTCTTATGGCTCGGACTATGAGACGGTTGAATCCCTGTGCGACGGTCTCGATAACGACTGTGACGACTCAGTCGACGAAGATCTGGTGGCCCAACAGTGTCCATTACAACTAGGAGTTTGTAGTGGTGCAGTGCGCATCTGTAACGGAGCCGGCGGATGGAGCGACTGCAGCGGTAGTGAGTATGGGGGAGACTACGAAATCCAGGAAGTCACCTGCGATGGTCTCGATAACGACTGCGACGGCTCTGACGATGACAACCTGACCGGTCCGGCCTGTCCGCTTCAATTGGGCGTCTGCGCCGGTTCGACCCAGACTTGCGCGGGTGTGTCCGGCTGGCAGGCCTGCGACGCAGCTGCCTATGGCGCCAACTACGAGCCCAGCGAGACTATTTGCGACGGCCTCGATAATGACTGTGACGATTCTGTCGATGAAGACTTGACCGGGCCCCTGTGTGTTCTGCAGCTGGGAGTTTGCGCCGACTCGCGCAGAGTTTGTGCCGGGGCTGGCGGGTTTGTAGCCTGCGACGCAACGGTTTATGGCTCCGACTATCAACTCGATGAAGCCTTGTGCGACGACCTTGACAACGATTGCGACGGCCTGACCGACGAAGACTGCCCCTGCGTTCAGGGCGAGACAAAAGACTGTTCGTTCAACGAGGGCGAATGCGTGGCCGGGACTCAAGTATGCGATCAGAACGGTGTCTGGGGTGTTTGCAGTGGAGTCTTGCCGAGCGATGAAGAATGCGACGGTCTTGACAATGATTGTAATACCGTCGTTGACGATCTCGACGGCCCGGCTTGCCCGTTGCAAAATGGAGTCTGTGTCGACTCGACTCAACCCTGCGGCGGAGCGGCCGGTTTCTTGGCGTGCGATGCGGATACCTACGGGGCCGACTACGAGTTGGACGAGGTGACCTGCGACGGGTTTGACAACGATTGTGATGATGCTACCGACGAGGATCTGAGTGGTCCGCTGTGTCCCTTCCAAATGGGCGTGTGTGCCGACTCGCGCAGACTTTGTGACGGCCTGGCCGGCTGGACGGAATGTGACGCCGGCTCGTACGGGGCCGACTACGAGGCAGATGAGACTCAATGTGACGGCCTGGACAATGACTGCGACGATTCTACCGATGAAGATCTGATCGGCCCGGCCTGTCCTTTGCAAACCGGTGTTTGCAGCGGGTCGGTTCAGCGCTGCGGCGCCCAAGACTGGTTGCCCTGCGACGCCAGCGACTACGGGGTTGACTACGAAGTCGATGAAACTCTATGTGACGCACTGGACAACGATTGCGATGGTGAAACCGATCAAGATCTCGACCCGCCGTCTTGTCTGCTGCAACTAGGAGTCTGTGCTGGTTCGCAAAGGCCGTGCAATGGCTCGCAAGGGTTCGGCGATTGTAGTGCAAGTGACTATGGCGCAAGCTTCCAGGATGTAGAGACTCTCTGTGACGATCTCGACAATGACTGTGATGCAATAACCGACGAAGATTGCCCTTGTACTCAGGGAGAGACGAAATCCTGTTCGGTCGACGAAGGTGAATGCCAGGTCGGAATTCAAGAATGCGATCAGAACGGTATCTGGGGCGATTGTAACGGTGTTCTGCCGGCCGACGAAGAGTGCGACGGCCTGGACAACAACTGTGATGG
>JAFDKH010000097.1 GCA_019307065.1 Deltaproteobacteria bacterium | reverse complement strand
CTGATGTGCCGGTACCTTCGGGGCGAATCAGGGCCAGGCTGGCGCATTTGCTTACTGGTTCGTCAAGCGCAGCCAGAATTTTATTCAGGGGATCGTCGGCAGGCAGTTTTTCAGCGGCTGGTTTCTTTTCGGGTTCTTTTTCGGCCGGTTTTTCTCCGAGTTTCTCGGGTGCTGCTTCAGAACTGGCTGGCTTTTCATCTTCAGGCTTATCGAACGACTCGAAAGCCTCTGATTTGGCGGGTTCAGTCTTTTCAGTAGCAGGTTTTTCTGCGGCTGTTTTGGCGTCTTTCTTGGATACAGATTCTTCTTCAGTATTGGGGGCTTTCTCCTGTGCCTGGGTGAGTGGAACAATCAGCAATACAGTCAGCCCGATTGCTATCAATCGACTCATGATATTCCTCCTGGGTGTCAGTCTAGCACATCTCTGGGTGACCACAACACGGTCAATTGTCGGACAGGATTTTTCGTAGCCGGCCTAAGGCTTTCTCGGGAACCAGTAATCCCTGGGTGTAGATCTGGCGAGAGCCTTCGTTGGAATTGCTTTCAAGGTCTTTTTGCAACTGCAGCAGCAGATCTGAAGATAGATTTCGACCAGCCAGGGTCGTGTGCTTTCTTAGGAGATCTTGCTCGCCCAACCAGGCCAGATTACCGAAAGTTGTCAGAAAACTCTCCTGGAATTCCGGGTTGGTTTTTCCCAGCGATTCGAACATAGCCTGATTGGCGATTGCTTCAATGAGAATATGGAGTTTTTTTCCTTTATCGTCGTTTTTGTATGAAATCTGCTGCGCTTGGTAGCCGAGCTCGTAGATTAACTGATCGCTGATCCCATGACACATTTCGTGAAAGGCGTAGAGCAGGGCATGGATCATCTCTTCCGGATTTTCGGGTAAAAGAGCCGCTACTCTGGCTATGCCGTTTTGAATACGAAAACTCTTACCATGACGTCTCAAGGCAGGTGACAGGACTATAACGGCCTGCTTGATCGACCGTCCAGGATCAAGGGCCGCGATGGCTGGAACGATTTCGGCATACCAACGGGTACGAAATTTGCGTCGGGACCAATCCCACTTTTCGCGGTGGCTAGAGTGGAATGTCTTGTAGAAACTCTCATACTCGTATTCGATCACCGCCGCCAGGGCTTGGCCAAGCAGCTGACCAGAAGGTGATAGATTTCTAAAGGCCGGATACAAGGGTAGAAAATGAGTATCCAGTCGATTTTGGATGTGTTGATTCTTCGCAGACACCTCGACTTCTCCCAGCAACAACTTAAAGGCTGTCTTGGTCGCATCGAAGTCGTGAAAAATTGCCGGTACTCTTACCAGGCGGTGAGTTTGCCACAAAATATTCAATCTCTTTGAGAGCAGTCCCCGTTGAACTTGTAACAAAAGATCCGGAATCATTGTGTTCTTGCGAGCAGTCTTTACACGTTGAATATAAATTGGATCGAAAAGTGTAATAGCTACGTCGGGCAGAAACAGGTGGGCGGCTACGTGAAATCCAACATCCAATGCGGCGTTCAACATCACCGCAGTCGGCAGCCTTGACTGACCAGTCATCTGTTTGACTAATTTGGCAAAGTCCAATCTATCGATCTTTTTCAAGCTATCTTGGTAGAAGCGCCACTGGAAAGTACGATAGGCCAGGGAATCAAGGGAGAGCCTATCGAAATTCTCATTGAAATAGCTGTCGATGCGTTCTTGTGCCAAGTTCGATTGGCAACATATTGTGACTGCTTTAGCGATGTAATCACCAAGCGCAGTCAGCTTGTCCAGTCCACCAGGCTGAGTTTTGAAAAAAGCTATGGCCAAGTCATTCGCTAGCCTTTCAGACTGAGCCGGAGTACCTTGGAAGTTGAATTCGATTAGTAAAAAAGAAGCCAACTCATGAACTGGGAAGAACCAGCGAAACGCGAGATTGAAAAAATGTCGCCCACCCAGGCGGGCGAACGATTCGGTGGTTTTTTGATCAAGTTCACAAAACTTGGGAACAGCTACTGCGTGCCCATCATCCATCCAGGAGATTATCCCTGGCCGTGTCCATTCCCAAAGTTCTGGTCTGTACGGCAAATCAAGGCCAGTCTGTTCAACGCATAAGATGAAGTCATTAGCGAGCTTGTTAAGAGTCCCCTGAGGGCTCGAATCAAGAGCACGCGGTGGAGGTAGCCGGGCAGGCCGACAGCCTGAAAAGATAACCAGTAAAAGCAACCCAAGATGTCTGTAGCTCTTCATCTGCTTACAAATATGGCATGCCAACAAGTTAGTAAACCCAATTCCAACCATTGATTCTCGTAAAATAATTGGCACCTTTTTTACACACTGCAACAAAATCTGACCAATGGGTCGGAAACGAGTGGTTCCCCAGGTATTTTTACGGTTTTTCTTAAGATCTAGATGCGCTTTGACCCGATCAGGTGCGGAATCGACTTCGCAATGTTTGTATTTAGAAAAGGATGTATGTCTCTTTTTTTTCTATGTTTGTTGCCGTGCGCCTGTTCTGGCACTGGCTTTGCTTGTACCCAATACAAATTCGAATGAGGAAGGAGCAGGCAATGCGCTACCCTTCGCGTCTGTATGGTTCTATCTTTGTTATTCTCCTGCTCGGACTGCCTGTTTTGGCAGCCGAATCCGAGGAAGCTTCCGAGAAAGAAACTCAGCATCTTGACTGGAATCGACCGGTTTTGTGCGTTATGGGACCGCAAGGAAAATTGATTAGGATTCAGTGTAGCGGTGATTCGCCTGCCGGTCGGAGTTGCCTGGTTGCCCCCAATGAAAGAGCGGGCGGTGGTGAATTGCGACGAGTCGCAGGTTGCAACGGTGAGCGCAGGCAATATTACATGATGCTTCAGTCAATGGGCTACAAGATGATTCCAGCTATTGCGGAAGCGCCGCCGGGATGGTACCGGGATGAAAAAGGCCGGGTATTCCAGGTTACTTTCGACTTGTTCAAGCGCTACTACCTTGGAATCCAGTGGAGCCCGGCTTTTGATTTATCTCCGCGGGCGGCCAAACTCGATCGGGTGCGTTTCGACATGGGATTCGTCGTGAGTTGGCTGGCGCCCGAACATCGCAATCGACACTCTCTGAGGGCTCTGGAGGGCTTTGTAGTAGTCGACGATCTCGAGATCAAAGGCCGGCTCTTCGCTTACGATTTAAGCCATGCTAGTACAACGCCGCTTTTGCGGATCACGACGTTTTTCGGCAAACCCATGCGGCATGATTTGTTCATGGACATCGGTTGTGGGCTGGAGCTGGCCGATTTACATGTTCATCCCCATCGCAGCCGGGATCTGATCGAACTGGAATTTGCAGAATTTCATGTGGCTTGGGATGTCTGGCAATCGGCCGACCTCTATAATCATATTCGCCTGAAAACCGGTGTTGGAATAGGCGGCATGTGGGAGTTGGGGGACAACTCCAAAGAGACGTACATTTTAACTCCCAATGTTGCGATCGAGAGCAAGTTCGGACTTGATCGGGATGGATTCCACTATTTGCTTGGTGATCTTTACTGGGTCATGCCGGTTTTGCTAAACCAGCAGGCTGGAGTAACAAAAAGTCGGGCCGGTCTAACGGCAGCCTACGAGATGGTTTTCTTGGCCATCAACGATCAGCCACTTTCATTGCGCTTGGAAGCCGGACTCGACTACCGAGACGATCTTCCCCTGGGCACGCCAAAATGGGAGGCCACCGTACTGGCCGGGATAAGGTTTTCATTCTGGGCTCCGGCCCGTCTGCATGAAGATTTGCCTCAAATGTTTCTACGCTGACAAATCATTATTTTTTCATGAATGGGGCTCCAAATGGCCGGGAAGACGACAGTCAGATGCTTGTTGGCTTTCATGCTATCGATCGGCTGGCAGGCAACAGTCAGGGCCGATGATTTCGTCACAGACGAACGGGGCCGCGCCTTTCGGGTTCGCTTCGATCCGGCCAGCCAGTTGAGGTTCGGGGTGGTTTCTGGAGTATCGAACGAGGGCCTGGCCTGGAGCGGACTTGCCGAGTTCGAGTTGGGAGTCGGCTATCGTTCCGTTTTGGAGTTTGAAGAAAACAAAGAAAAAACTTTGTGGCAGCTTGATCATCGGGCAATTTGGGGCAGAGTTCAGCCTTGGCGCCGGGGAGCTGGGAACGTGCCGGAAATGGATTTGGTACTCTATTCGGGGACGTATTTGCGCCATACAGCATCTCCCTATATGGTCATTCCAACCACACCTCCCAAAAGAATGTTTTTTCCTTTTGATATTGGAGTTGTCTGCACTACCGGCCGGATTCAGGTTCCCAGCCGGACAGACAACATCTCTTTGATGCGTCTGGGTGTCGTTCAGGCCTCGGTTCTGCTTGATCCATGGCGTTCGGCTAGACGCGGCAACAGCCTCGGGTTTGGCCTGGGTGTTCGCTACGGTCTTGACATTGTCGGCATTGAGACATTCGATAATCCTAAAATAATTCATCGGGTTGCGCCTTTTACCGACACTTCAGTTCGTTTCCGATTTCAAGACAGTCTTGGGCTTACGGTCCTGGACATCCGCGCCCATGCAGTTCCTCACTGGGCTACGCAGGGTGGCTGGTCGATGGCGGCCTATACTACAGCACGAATCGAGCGAGTGATTTTCGCAATCAACGATGAACCGGTTGCCCTGGTATTCGAGGCCAAATACGACTACCAGCCTGCGACCGGAATGGACGATAGGCGACATGACTTTAAAGCCACCGCCGGGCTGGTTTTTGCCTACCAGCTAAGATGAACGGCCTGGCTGGCTTAAATTGGCGGTAAACTCACGAGCGCTGGATTTTCTTGACTATTTTCGAGTCGGAACAATATGATAAACAAGTAGGTTTCCAAATGTTCTGCGGTATACCAGGTGTAATTTTTCTGTTGGTGAGCCGGAGAGGGGACAATAAATGAGTCGTAAAGTACTTGTGGTTGATGACAGCCTCGCAATTGCCCGGCAGTTGACAAAGATAATTGAGGAATTTGGCGGTTACAAGGTGATTGGGCATGCCAAGAACGGCGCCGAAGCGGTAAAACTGTTTAAAACACTCGAACCCGACGTAGTCATGATGGATATCGTTATGCCGATGATGGATGGAATTCAATCGTTGCGAACTTTAATGCGCCTGGATCCCAAGGCAAAAGTAGTAGTAGTTTCATCGGTTGGCGGTGTTGGACAAAAAGTGGAAGAGGCGATTCGGCTCGGGGCACGCAACGTAATTTCGAAGCCTTTCGAGCCTGAGAAGGTTCAGTCTATTTTGGAGAGACTTTTCGAACAGGAGTAGTTTCATGGGCATCCAGTTTTTCGGCGAGTTCTTAATCGACCGCTGGGTGATAACCAGAGGGCAGCTCATTGAAGCCCTAGAGCTGCAGGAGTATCGGAACTTGAAATTCGGTGCAGCCGCGATTCAGAAAAAGTATCTTACCGAAGAGCAGGTTGAAGGAGTCAATGAGCAACAGAAAACTAAAGATCTTCTTTTTGCAGACCTGGCGATATCTATGGGCCTTATTACCGACGAGCAGGCCAAAGAGGTGCTGACTTTCCAGAAGAACAATCATTTGTTTCTTGGTGAAGCTCTTTTGGAGTTGGGTCACATTACCGAAGATATTTTGGAACGTGAACTGGCGATCTTCGAAGAAGAACAATCTCGTTATGCACTCGAAAAGGTGGATATGCCCGATGGAATTTCGGGCGCAAATGTTGTCGAGGTCAGCGTCGATCTAACTCGAAAGATGTTCAACCGAGTAGTCGGCATTTTGGTCAAAGTCGGTACCGGAGCTATTTGTGACGACAGTGCGGATGAACACCTGAATGACTTTCACTTGACGATTGCGATCCCAATTGAAGGCGGCCAGAAAACTAGATATATCATGAGTGTTTCTAGTGATGTTGCTGTCTTGATCGCTTCTTGTATTTTGAAAGAAGACGCGACACGTGAGTCCGAAGAAGTTGTTGAGGATGCAGTCAAGGAGTTTTGCAACATAGTCTGTGGTAATGCCGTTGCTAAACTGGCTCAAATGGGTATTCAAGCAGATATCTCCCCTCCCGAATCTTTGCCAGCCATCCCAACAGCGGAAGCAGGCGAGATCTCCGTAGTTTTTCCGATTCGGTTGGCGGAAGGCGGATTGGATCTGCGCTTTTTAGTGCCGGGCAACTAGTATTTTGAGAAATTGCCTCAATTGACGATCTGGGGCGTGAACAGGAGTAAATGATGGAACCACAACTTGCTACTTTTGGTATTTGGGAACTAGTACTCATACTTCTCATCGTGGTAGTTATTTTCGGTGCTGGAAAGCTTCCTCAGTTGGGCGAATCTTTGGGTAAGTCCATCAGGAATTTCAGAAAGTCTTTCAAAGGAGAACCAAAAGAAATCAAGGGTGAAGCAAAACGGATCGAAGAAGGAACCCCGGCAGAGAAATTACCAACAGTCGAGAGCTCGTCAGTTCAAAAAGCTGAAGAAGTTCCGGTTGAAGCCGGGGGAGAGCAGAAGTAAGAAACGTTCCACTAGCTATTTTCGGCAGACCTATGTTTGGTATCGGCACCTGGGAGCTCATAGTTATTTTAGTGTTGGGACTGATCATTCTTGGGCCTTCTAAGTTCCCCGAGGTGGCCAAGTCTCTGGGGAAGGGTTTGGCCAACCTGCGTCGATCTGTCGATGAGGTCAAGGAAGATATTGACCTTGACTCACTTAAGTCGGAAATTGAAGAAGAAGTCGGGTTGGACGAGTTGAAGCGATCGCTGGACGTGCGCGGCGATGTTCGGCGGGCCATCAGTGAGTTGGATGACCCTTATGATTTGCCCGAAGCCGACAGTCAAACGTCCGCTGAAAGTGAGTCTACCGAATCGAAAGAAGTGACTGAAATAGAATCACCGGATTCCGATCAAAAACCATCAGACGATGGACGAGGAACCAAGTCTGTCTGAGACCCAGAAAATGCAAGTTGGCCCAAGATGTCTGGCAGTCATCTGGCTGACTTGTATCCATGTGTGTCTTGGTTCTGTTGTGACCCGCAGCCATGCTAGCGAGATCGATCTGCGGCTCAGTCTGATTGGCCAGGGCTATCAAACTCGAACCGCTACAGGTCAACTGCTTGATCGCAGACGACTGGTCCAGTGGGTAGACTTGCGCGCCCAGCGATTGCTGGACATCAATGGTTTCAGTTTTGAGACAAGTTTTCGTTTTAATGCCGAGCTCGGATTCGGAGACGACCTTGAAGCAATGGGAGGTAACCAGGCCGAATTGATGTTGGCTCAAATTCGTTGGCGAGAAATAGTAGATCGCCTGGACCTGGCGCTTGGACGTCAGCTGTTATTCGATGAGATTGACATTCTGCTATTCGATGGAGTTCGGGTCGATTTTCACTTTCCGGCTTATTTCAGTGCTCGATTGATCTCTGGTTTTTCTGTGCGCGACAGGAGCTTTCTGGGCAGCAACATCCTGGAACTCGATGGAGTCGAAGAAAGCTCAGTGCCTGTGCCGCTAATCGGGGCAAGCTTTGGTTTTCGGTACAGCGATCTGTGGATCAACCTGGACTATCGCCGCAAGGTCCTTTGGGAGTCAGATTGGCCGCTGGACGAAGAGCGCCTGGGTGCCTCAGTCTCGTTGCGCTTGTGGGAAAGGCGAATCGGGCTGGATGCCGGAGCCGTGTTCAACCTGGTCCAGGATCATCGGGACCGACTCAGAGCTGATGCTTTTGTGAAGCTGCCGGGTTTCACCGAGGGAATTCGGCTGGAGGGCGGCTATCTACATAGCCGACCGCACTTTGGCCTGGATTCGATATTCAATTTCTTTAGCCCGGCGCCTTTTGACGAGTTTCGAGGTGGCCTGCGTTGGGACCCACGCTTCAAGAAATTGAAGCACTACCTTTCTTTTCGGCTGAGCTACACTCACCGCAGCTACCAATCACCAGTTGATGGCGAACTAAACTCAGATAACGCCGGCTGGGAAGTAGACGGCTTGGATTTCGATGGTCGCATGAGAATCGGGAGCGGGTCCTGGGCAATATTGTCATTCGGTTACGAAGATGGCTCTACCGGGAGGCGCTGGTTGGTAGCCCCCAGGGTTTTTACAAAATTTTATGACGGAAGATTTTTAGTCGATGCTCGCGGTATTCTGACTTCATTTAAAGACCCTGTGCAGGAAAACCAGCATGCTCTGACGATCGGCTGTTCGGCTGGGTTGACCTGGCGATTTGGTGAAAAGCATGCCCTGATGTTATTGGCCCAGCTGAACAGAAACCGATTTAACCCGGCCCAATTCCGCCTATTGGCGGTTTTGGATCTTGCTTTTCATTTCGGAAGCGCGGGGTATTTCAAATGAGATTTAGCTGGGCAGCCGGCTTGACTTTGACTGTTGCGGCAGTGTGCCTGGCCGGTTCATTGCCAACCAGTCATCCGGTCTATCCAGACAGACAAAAACTGATTAACTTTTCGCACCTCACTCACGAGCATGTCAGTTGTGAGCAATGTCACCCGGATTTGCCCGGCCAGGCCCGACCGGCTTCGGCCCAGTCGATCGGGCACTCGACTTGTGCCGCTTGTCACCAGAATGCAGATATTTCCAAGGGCAAGTCAGCCAGCTGCCGCCAATGTCATCGGGGTGGTTTTGATGTCAGTAAGTCTCGTAGTTACAAGACAGCTGCCTTGAAATTCAGTCACCAGCTCCACCTGGAGGCGCCGGAAAGCTGTCGCACCTGTCATGTTCTCGAGAATGAGGACACTCCCAGCGGCCTATTGCCACAGTCTGAGACTTGTGAAAAATGTCACGATAAATTGATGCAAGACCGCTGTGAGGCCTGCCATCCGGCCGGCGAAGATGGGAGGTTATTAACCCAAACAAGCACCGGACGGCTTATTCCTAAAGGTGGTCACGGTGGGGACGATCACTCCAGTGGTTGGCTGAAAGGCCACCCAAATGTCGCCCGCGGGCGTCAGAAGAGTTGTTCGACATGTCATACAGAGCGCAGCTGTGATGAGTGTCACCGTGGTGTGATACGGTCTTTGCGAATCCACCCGGCCGACTGGGAACTATCGCATGCCGGCCCTGCTCGAGCGGGATTGATGGATTGCGACAAGTGTCATCGGACTCAATCTTCATGTCTGGCTTGTCATCAGAAGACAAAAGTGGCCATGTCTGCCGAAGATCGACCGGTTAACCTGCGCCTGCATCCGGAAGGTTACCGTGACCAGCACTCTGCAGATGCACGTCGAAACCTGAAAGCTTGCTCAGGCTGTCATCGTGAAAGTGATTGTATCAGTTGCCACGGATCACCCGGTATTGGCCTCGGAGTGAATCCCCATCCGCCGAATTTCCGGCGGCGTTGTCGTTTGCTTAAAGGACGCAACTCGCGTCCGTGTCTCAAATGTCATACAGCGCAAGTGTTGGAGATCAAATGTCCCTGAGACAGGCAATTGGGAATGTTTCAATTGCTTCGCTATGCCTGCTTGGCGGCTGCACACTGACAGCGGACGAGGACCTGTTCGGCGTACACGATCAGATTGCGCCTCAGGTAGTTCAGACCTTGCCTGGGGACGATTGGATCCAAGTGCCTTTGGGTATCGAGCTCAAGATCTGGTTCTCCGAGCCGGTTGAGCCCAACAGTGTCTATGTTGAAAGCCTGCATTTGTATACCGGCCAGGACCTGATGCAGGCCGACTACCTGGTGAGTCAGACCGAAAATGGTTGCGGGCTCGTCGTTTTACGGCCGGATTCTCTGCTTGTCCCGGGAGTATGCTACCATCTCAAAATCACTAGCTTAATAACGGACTTGTTTGGAAATCCCTTGGAGGAAGACAAACAAGTCATTTTCACTACTATGCGGTAAGTTGTTTTGCCGGGCTTGCGTACCAGCCGGTCGCTATGATACCTTTCTTGTCCTGTAACCAGCTAGCTGGAGGGGTTTCAATGGATTTGAATGACATTTTGAAAATAGCCATGAAAGGCGGAGCATCGGATATCCACCTCAAGGCGGGTTTGCCTCCCATGTTTCGCGTGGACGGGAAACTGTTGCCGTTGAAAGATGCCCGGCGCTTGCCGCCCGAGGAAATCTCCCGAATGGCTTTTGGTATCATGAATAACTACCAGAAGGAGCGTTTCAAGGAATTCAACGAACTCGATTTGGCTTACGGCGTTCCCGGCCTGGGGCGTTTCCGGGTCAATGTTTTCCAGCAACGCGGCACGATCGGGATAGTTTTCAGGGTAATTCCCTTCAAGATCCACAGTATCGAAGAGCTGTTGCTTCCCAAGGTGCTTGAAAAGATTGCCATGGAAGAACGTGGTTTAATCCTGGTCACCGGTACGACTGGCTCGGGTAAATCGACCACCCTGGCTGCCATGGTCGATCATATCAATACCCACAAGACTTGCCACGTAATGACCATCGAAGATCCAATTGAGTTTTTAATTCGCGACAAGCGTTCGATCATCAATCAGCG
Source organism: Deltaproteobacteria bacterium (assembly GCA_019307065.1). Lineage (GTDB taxonomy): Bacteria > Myxococcota > B64-G9 > B64-G9 > B64-G9 > JAFDKH01. The sequence goes on along the minus strand of JAFDKH010000097.1, from coordinate 8,362 downwards.
TGAAGTCGGGGTAGACACCCTGAGTTTCCCGCAAGCCCTCAAAAGCGCTTTGCGTCAGGATCCGGACACGATCCTGGTCGGCGAGATGCGCGATTTAGAAACAATCGAGACCGCCCTGCTGGCAGCTGAAACCGGCCACCTGGTCTTGAGCACGCTACATACCCTGGACGCCAGCGAAACCATCAACCGGATTATTGCCGTCTTTCCGCCCTTCCAGCAGAAACAGATTCGCATGCAACTGGGAGCCACGCTCAAGGCCGTCATTAGTCAACGACTGATGCCTCAGGCAGATGGAACCGGCCGGGTGGCGGCTCTCGAGGTACTGATCGCCACCGGACGAATTCGTGAAATGATCGAAGATAAAGACCGGACCAAAGAACTCCCCGAGGCCATATCTGGGGGTCATATTTCATATGGCATGCAGACATTCGATCAATCATTGATGGCCTTACTCAAGCAGAAGTTGATTACCTATGAAGAAGCCTTGCGTCAGAGCACCAACCCGGATGATTTCGCTCTTAGAGTTTCCGGTATCGCGTCGACTTCGGATGCATCATGGGATCAGTTCGAGAAAGACGGCTCCGGTGACAAAGGCGGCGGGTCGGAAGAGCCTCCGACTCAAGCCGGGGGCGGTGACATTCCCATCGAGCGCTTCTAGTAAAGGCGCAGAATCGTGTTCAGTCCAGACGCTATCTGGGAGGCGGAATATTCGGCCGTAGTTAATGGTTGAATGGACAAATATGCCTAAAAAAAACGACCATGATCCTCTTAGCAAAGCTCACAACAAAGCCCTGCGTCTATTGGGAATTCGTAACCGGTCGCGAAAAGAAGTCAAAGATCGCTTGCAGGCCTACGGGTATTCCGATGAAATTACCCACCAAGTCATTGTTCGTCTCGAAGACACCGGCCTGGTCGATGATCGTAAATTTGCCTTCGAACGTGCCCGTTCGATGGGTAAAGGCAAAGGTTGGGGGCCACGTAAGTTGCGCTGGGACCTGGCTCGCTATGGAGTATCTAGCGAGCTGACCGATCTGGCTGTCGAGCAAGCCTATGGCCGGCAACCCCGCACAAAAATCATGTGTCGCTTGGTCAGGAAAAGGTATGGTGAAGAAGTTCTCGGCGTAGAAACCGATCGTAAAACTCGGGCAAAGGCTCTGCGGTTTTTACTCGGGCGCGGTTTTGAGCCTGACGAAGTTCACGGCATCTTTAAGTCAATTTGACCTCACGATAAAATGGAGCCCCATGGTTTACCCATGGGGCTCAGGTACTACTAAAGGCCACGAAGACTTTAAGATCTGGCCTCTGACTTGCGTTTCGAAGAAGAGACGGGCTGGGTGCGTTCCTTGGGGTCTTTGCCGTTGCCGCCGTTTTTGGCGGCCTCAGGGTTGCTGGCCTCCTGATCGACTGGCGGACTGACAGGCGTCGTTAGCAACCCGTAGTGTTCTTTAGTGAGTCTTTCGATTTCGGCCAGGATACTCTCATGCTCATTCAGAAAATCGCGTACGTTTTCGCGGCCCTGGCCGACGCGCTCGTCGCCGAACGAGTACCACGAGCCGCTTTTTTCGACTACCTGAGCCTCGATAGCCAGATCGAGAAGATCACCAATTTTGCAAATGCCCTGATTGAAAATAATGTCAAATTCGCAGTTGCGGAATGGAGGGGCCAGCTTGTTCTTGACTACTTTGACTCGGGTCCGGTTGCCGATAATATCATTGCCTTTCTTGATGGCTCCGATCCTGCGGATATCCATCCGTACGCTGGCGTAGAACTTCAAGGCGTTTCCTCCGGAGGTTGTTTCCGGGTTGCCGAACATGACACCGATCTTCATGCGGATTTGGTTGATGAAGATGACACAAGTACGGCTTTTTGAAATGCAGCTAGTCAGTTTCCTGAGGGCTTGACTCATCAAGCGGGCCTGCAATCCCATGTGACTGTCGCCCATTTCTCCCTCGATCTCGGCCCGGGGAACCAGGGCCGCGACCGAGTCAATCACTAAAACGTCCAGGGAGCCTGAACGCACCAACATTTCGGCAATCTCCAAAGCTTGTTCGCCGGTGTCCGGCTGGGAGATTAATAGATCATCGGTGTTGACCCCGAGGTTGCGAGAGTATTTGACATCCAGGGCATGCTCGGCGTCAATAAAAGCGGCTACGCCGCCGGTGCGGTTGGCCTCGGCAATAATGTGCAGGGCCAGGGTTGTTTTGCCCGATGACTCCGGACCGAAGATTTCGACCACCCGTCCACGGGGGACTCCGCCGATTCCCAGGGCGATGTTCAAAGAAAGAGCTCCGGTGGGAATAACGGCGATATCCTGAATCATTGCTTTGTCGCCTTTGAGCCGCATGATGGCGCCCTTGCCGAATTGTTTTTTGATCGAACTAATGGCCAGTTCCAGGGATTGAGTGCGGTCGTCAGGTTTGGTCATATTGCCTCCAATGGGTACCTGTTCAGATGTTCAGTATCCTACTCGCCGAGTGGGAAGCTGTCAAGTGTTGTGTATATCGGCCCACCGGGATTCAATTCACTTGCCATCAAGCCTACCAGGGCAATCTGACATTTACCCAACCAATGATTAGCGAATTTATCTAACTCCCTGGAAATATTTGATGATTTTCTTGGATCGCGGATTCGTCCCAGGGTGACGTGCGGCCTGAAATCCCTTTTTTCACGCTCGAAACCAAGTGGTTCGGTTACCCGATGAACCTGGTCGAATAGGGCCTGTAACCCGGACTGACCAGCAGTAATCCCAGCCCAAATCACGCGAGGTTTCGTAGGCGTTGGGAAGGCCCCGATTCCATTGATTTCTACCTCGAAAGGTGTGATTTTAGAAAAAGCTCCGTTTAGTTCCTCGGCCAGAAGGGGCAGCAACTCGACATCGACCTCGGAAAGAAACTGCAAGGTCATGTGGATGTTTTTTGGCGCTACCCATTTTATCTTTGCCCGGGACCCTATTTCGATTTTGAGTTTTTCTTCGCAACGAGCCAGAGCATCGATAATTTCGACTGAAAAATGAACGGCAATGAAAGTGCGTTGAGTTTTTGCCATTTTAATAAAAAGCTTAATGACAATCGCCGTCAGGCTCCCGGGGGGGGGTAGTCGCAGCTGGCCCGCGAAGGTATTTCCAGGTGAACCAGCGCTTCACATTTGCGTAGTTTCGAAGTCGGGTATTTACCAGGAGGGCAATGATACAGGTACTGAACAGACACCAAACCGCCGGACGTTCGTTGACGTCTGCGGTGGTAAGACTGGCCATCAGCGGGCCGACAATATAGTGGTAGAGAGACCACTTCCAGGAACCGTACAACACCGGGATGAGAAATGCCGTAAATACATACCACTTCCAGCTCTCATTGAACCCATTGAGCAATACATCCCAGCCGATATGCCATTCTCCACGATAGGCGCAAGTCTGCATATGGCTACACAACGGCGTTCCCAACTCACAGCGCCCAAACAAGTCGTATAAAGGAAAAAGTCGCGCCATACAAAACACGGCCGTAATCCCGCATATCAGATAGACATACTTGGATATCTTTTTCTTTACCTCCTTGTCGACGAATTCCATGCCGAGCATGTTGATGAAAAACGGCTGGAAAGATATGTGCAAGATGGCCAGGTAGGTCAGGAAGCTGTTGAATGAACTGTCACATTCACCGACCACCGTGTAGGTTACTGCCTGGAGCCCTTCCATGAGAACGAAATAGGCAGTCGGTATGTATATTTCCTTCGGCTGCCCTCTCTTCTTGAGAAAATATGCGCTTGACAATCCAGCTATTGCAATTGCCGCGCTAGCTTCTCCACTCCAACACATGTTCTCTCCTGGTTACAAAAAAAAGTAGCTTGCCTGCTAAATTCTCAAACTATACTTCTTCCCTAAACGGCAAGTAACTTAGCACACCTTTATCTACAAGGAAACCTTCGAGAAGAAGGACATGCCCACAGAATTGTGATCCCAAACCCTTGTTTTGATGTACACTTCTTCTGTTTTGTAGCATGCCAGGAACCGGAGGCTTTCAATGAAAGTGACTGAGATTTGGAAATCTAAACAGAAACCGACTATCTCGTATGAGTTGTTTCCAGCCCGCAACGAAAAGGCGGCAGGAAAACTAGAAAAGATCATCGACAAACTCGTAGCAAGTCAGCCTGATTTTGTTTCTGTCACTTTTGGCGCCGGCGGATCAACTCGGGAGGGGTCTTACAAACTGGTCGAGAAATTGTTGAAAGAAAAGAAACTCGAAACCGTTGCCTACTTCACCTGTTATGGATTGGGACCTGATCAGATTACGTCAGTCCTGAATGCTTACCGCGCTCTAGGCGTAGAAACCGTCCTGGCTGCGCGCGGCGATCCTCCTCACGGAGAAGATGATTTCAAACCGCATCCCGAAAGCCTTCAGCATGCTTCGGACCTGCTGGCCTTCATCAGGCCCAAGTATGATTTCTGTCTGGCCGGGGCCGGCTATCCCGAAGGGCACATTGAGGCCGAGAGTAAAGAAAAGGATCTAGAGTATCTAAAATTGAAACAAGACAACGGGGCCGATTTTATTATCACCAACTACGCCTACGATAATCAGTTCTTCTTTGACTTCATGAAGAGCTGTCAAGAGATTGGCATCACGGTCCCGGTTATGCCCGGGGTAATGCCGATTTACAGCGTCAAAATGATGAACAACCTGGCCAAACTGTGCGGCGCCACGATAACCGATGAAATCAAAGAAGGACTGGCTAAGATCCCCGAAGATGACAAGGATGCTTTGTTTGAATTCAGTGTCGATTTTGCAGTCAAGCAGTGCCGCGGTTTGATCGAAGCCGGTGTGCCCGGTCTGCATATTTACACTATGGATCGGGCTAAAGCCGCAGTGGAAATTGTAGGGCGTTTGCGAGCGGACGGACTAATCTAGTTTAAATTTTCCGGGGATTTGACTAAATGACCAAGCACCTGTCGAAAATAATTACATGTCTAGCCTGTGCCGGTCTCTTTATAATGTCCGGTTGTGGTTCCGGCCCGGCCCAGGGTGACCCGGTTTTAAAGGCCGGGGCCGCGGCGGTGGTGGTTACTCCCCTGGTCGAACCTTTCGAGGACCTCAATCAGAACCGCCAGCATGATCAAGACGAGCCCTATACCGATCTAAACAGCGATGGTCAGTGGAACGAAGTTTTTCTGGGACGCTACGGCGCCAACCGGCCGGCCCTGGGTGTTCACGACGACCTGTACGCTCGGGTGCTGGTGTTAGAACGCGGCGACATACGAATTGGCATTGTCAGCATCGACTGGGTGGGCTTGTTTCATGATCATTCCCTCGAATTCAAACAAGCCGCCGATCTTGCCGGGCTCGAGCTGGACCATCTGATAGTTTCATGTACCCACAATCACGAAGCTCCGGATACATTGGGTATCTGGGGAGACCCGGCCGCAGCTCAAACCGGCCGGGACGATGAGTACATTGCCAAGACGCAACAGCAAACGATCGCCGCCCTGACAGAAGCAATCAGCGAATTGGCTCCGGTTAAAATTATTGCCGGAGTCGGTATGGCCGCGGACATGACCGACGACAGTCGTCTCCCGATAGTCAAAAATGAAACGGTGACGGCCTTACGCTTCGACCGAATCGATGACAGCGGGGTCGTGGCAACTGTAGTACACTGGTCTAATCACGTCGAATCCATGTATAGCGGCAATCGACTAATCACCGCCGACTTTCCTTTCGGGCTGGTGGCCGAGTTGGAGGAGGCCGAACCCGGCAGCGTGGGTATTTTTTGGCAAGGCACTGTCGGGGGGCTGATGAACCCGTATGACATCGATATTGAAGACGAAGAGGGCAATCTGCTGCCCGAGCCGTCCTTCGAAAGGACCGAGCGTTATGGGCGTATTGTAGCCCAAATTGCCCTGGAAACTTTGGCTACAGGAAAAGACATCGGTGATCGTCTGGCCTTTCGGCGCAAGTTGTTCATGCTTCCTTTCGACAACCTAGATCTCAAATTGGCGGCGGTTGGCGGGCTGATTAGCCGCACGCCTTATGACGAAAATGGTAATCAACGCGAACTGGAAGACATCTTCAATTACGAACCACATATTCAGACCGAGATAACCGTCCTGGATCTGGGCGAAGCGCAAATAGTCACAGTGCCTGGTGAAATCTATCCCGAACTGGTTCTCGAGGGGCCGAATGGTGAGACATATTACGAAGACCCTCAGGACCCCGGGGCTGACTTCTATGGGACCGAGTGCGTCAAGCCGGTCTATCACTACATGCGTCCCAGCGACTATCGCATGGTCCTCGGCCTGGCCAATGACGAACTGGGTTACATTATTCCCAAATGTCAATTCGATTGCGTGGCACCTTACACATATGGTCGCGATGACGCCCAATATGGTGAAGGCGTGTCGGCCGGCCCTGAGACCGCTCCGATTATACTCGAGGTAATCTCTAAAGAGCTGTCCCGATTGAATGATTGACCATGCTGCTTGATCGAGTAATTCCGGAGTTTATCAAGAAGCTTTCGGCGTCGCGGGCCGTCGTACTGACCGCCCCGCCGGGGGCCGGCAAGACCACCCGGATTCCACCGGCGCTACTCAAAGCCGGCTTTGCCGATCAAGGGCAAATTGTCATGCTGCAGCCGCGCCGCATGGCGGCTCGGGCAGCCGCGGCCAGGATGGCTGCCGAATACAACCAACCAATTGGCGGCACGGTCGGTTACAAGATTCGCTTCGATGAAAAAGTCTCGAGCAAGACACGCATCTTAGTTGCGACCGAAGGAATACTGACTCGCCGGTTTTTAAGCGACCCGTTTTTAGAGGGTGTCAGCTGTCTTATCCTGGACGAGTTCCACGAGCGTTCGATCCATAGCGACATGGCCCTGGCCTTTGTCCGCGAGCTGATGCAAGTCAGAGATGATCTCTATTGCGTTGTCATGTCAGCAACATTACAAACCGCCCCACTGGCGAAATTCCTGGGTGATTGCCCGGTAATTTCGGTTCAAACAAGAGAATTTGATCTGTCTGTCGAGCACATTGCTCAGGCGGAGGACAGACCGCTGCATGTAAGAACTGCGTCTGCTGTTGCCAATCTGCTTGGCCGGCCAGATGATGATCAGGGAGATATTCTGGTCTTTCTTCCGGGCCTGGCTGACATAAAAAGAACCCAGCAACTGCTCAGACAAAGGGATCTGCCGAAGGAGGCAGAAATCGTTCCGCTCTACGGAGCGCTGACGGCTCAAGAGCAAGACCGGGTACTTCTGCCTGCCCGGCAGCGCCGAATCGTTCTGGCTACCAATATTGCCGAGACTTCGCTGACCGTCCCGGGAGTAACAACGGTAGTCGATAGCGGGTTATGCAAGCAGATGCGTCACGATCCTAAAAGCGGCATGGATCGGCTGGAACTCGTATCAATCAGCCAAGCGAGTGCCGAGCAAAGAGCCGGGCGGGCAGGTAGAAGCGGACCGGGTCGGGCCTTGCGTTTATGGACTGCGCATGAGCACCAGGGTATGCCTCTTGCGGATCAGCCGGAGATCAAGCGCATAGACCTGGCGCGGGTCTTGCTCGAGGTCTTGGTTTTTCAGCCTTCCGATCCGGGCCAATTCAAGTTCTTCGAGGCCCCGGCCTCCCAAGTGTTGCAGAGTGCACTTTCTTTGCTGCGCATGTTGAGCATTGTCCGGCCTGATAGCTTTGAGCTGACCGAACTGGGGCGCCGCTTGGTGAAGTTGCCCGTTCATCCAAGAGTCGGTGTGATCCTCGAACGGGCCGCGCGACTCGGATATCACCAACAGGGCGCCCAGCTGGGAGCCTTGCTGAGTGAACGTGATATCCTGCTGCGCAGGACTAAAGCCCAGAGCACAAACTCAGACTTGCTGGACCGGATGGATTTGTATCAGGAACTGGCCGCTGGCAACTTCTCGAAGCAAGTAGCCGGACGATTGGAAATCGATCATTCGGCGGCTCGAATGGTAAGCCGAGTACACGATCAACTTTTACGATTGGTTGACCCGAAAAACCAAAAAACGAAGCAGGCCGACAGCCCAACGTTGTTGTCGTTGATATTAGCCGGCTTTCCCGACCGGGTATGTCGCCGACGAAAAACCGGTAGCCGGGAGGCTTTGATGGTTGGCGGGCGAGGTGTCAGGCTGGCCGCTGATTCGGGAGTCGACAAAACGGACCTGTTTGTAGCTTTGGAGGCCGATGCCGGTAAACGCGGAATGCATTCGACGGCTTTAGTCAGAAAGGCAAGTAGCATAACCGAAGAAATGTTGGCCGAGCAATTTCCTAAGCTTTTAAAAACCGAGCAAGCCGCAAATTTTGACTCGGACAAGCGAGCCGTTATCGGAGTACGCCGCCGGTTTTTCGCAGATCTTTTACTCGATGAGCAGA
>JAFDKH010000096.1:24975-42428 GCA_019307065.1 Deltaproteobacteria bacterium | reverse complement strand
CTGTCGGCCGTATTGAAGAAGAAGAAAGAGGACCAATCAGGCACAGACCCGCCGGAATCCGGATAGGCCCAGGGACATTACAACGCGAATACGAGGGGGCAGGGCAGAGCTGCGCTCGCTTTCTTGGTTAATTGAAATATGAACGCCTGGAAATCAGCAACAATTGCGAAATAAAAACATAAGACCGAATTGCAGACAGATCGAGAAGCGCCTGCTGGTCGCCAGGCTGAAAAACTATGCAATCAGACGAGCGAAAATGATCAATAATTGACAAACCCTTGCTAAGTAAAGAATTGAACCTCCGTCCCTGGGTTTGCTTCCTCCCTGGGTTTGCTTCCCTGGGTTTGCTTGACTTTCGGACTGGGCTTGTGTTGGATTGGGTTCATGAAAAACACAATAAAGCCAGTTGCTAAAGTTGCGTTGTTGATTGGTGCGTTATTTTTCGTTGTTGGTTGTCCAGACAAGCAAGCCAAGCCACCACGTCCGGAAGCCAAAGGAGATACCGAAGCCCAAACCACACCCGAGACTAAAGGACCGGACACTGGTGAAGATATTGTCAAAATAGCCGACCTGTCGGATTCAGAATCCAGCGGAATTGTGGACGTCAAGAAGGCGACCAAACTTCTAGCCGATAACAAACTAGACGATTTACTCGATGTATTTGAACCGGGTCAGGTTCCTAAACTGAGTAAACAGGAACGCCTTGTTTTGGCCGATATTTTCTATTCTGCCGCTAAACGACTGAAGGTGAAGTACAAGGACATATCTTACTCCTCACTTTACTGTGAACGCGGCCTGATGCTGAACGACATTCATCAGCCCTTATTGCGCCTGCAGATCCGCAACTATTTACATCCCGATATGAAGTTGTTTGGCGGGGCCGAAGAGTTGGCTATCAGACTAGTCAAGGCCGATGGCGCTAATCAAGAGAACCAGTTTCTGCGCGGTAAAGTTGCTTATGACCAGGCCGAATACGATGTGGCAGTTGTCTGGCTGAAGAAGGCCGCCCGAGTAGGCCGAACACAAAAGAGCAAAATGGTTAGAAAGGCCTGGCACCTTCTCGACATGGCCAAGGGTCATCAGGAAGAAATCAAATCTGCGCTTTCAATGACTCGCGAACTCGAGGTGATGCTGAGCCGGGCCAGGCTCAAGAGTAGAAATACAGCTGGGTCAACTCCAGATGCAGATATTGAAAAACTCGCGACGAACCGCCTGGCCGGCGGCGATATAACACTCTATATGACTCACTGGTGCGGCTACTGTACAAAAACCAGAAAGCTGCTCCAATCTCTCAAAGTTCCCTTCGATGAGAAGAATATAGAGAAAGATCAGCGGGCCTTGATGGAGATGATGAAGCTGGCTGAAAAGAACGACGTTGAGATTACCGGTGTTCCGGTTATCCGGATCGGCAACAAATTGGTAGTTGGCTACAATCGCCAGCGTATCGAGGAACTGGTCAAGCGAATAAAATGATCGCAGGCACTGTAGTTCATTCTGTCTAATCGGCATTCAATGGAAAATCGGAACTTGGGTCTCTGCCGCAGCCACACAGGTTGGTTGCTTTTCGGGCTTGTATTGTTTTTACAGCCTGCGTCCGCTTTGTCCGGGCAGGGTTATTCGGTTCGCCTGGCGGTGGCCAACTCGGTTAAATCCGTCCAGGTTGAGGGCCAGCGATTGACTATTTTAGACGGAGATGTGCGCGATGTGCTTGTCAAGGAATCGAAAAAAGCAATCAAGCTGACGGCTGATCCTGCCGGAATTGTTCTGTCGGGTTACTCGCATCGGCCGCGCTCAGTCATACTGTGGGCCAAAAGCGGTTTGAAGGTTAATGGGCGCTTGCTGGTTGGTGAAGTAGAAGTGTTTATGAAAAAATCGGGTCTCTTAGTTATAAATCGTCTCGATCTCGAACGCTATCTGACCGGATTGCTGGGGGCCGAGATGTCGGCCAGCTGGCCAATCGAGGCTTTAAAGGCCCAGGCAGTCGCTTCACGCACATTTGCTATTCGGCGCTGCCTGGACCGCGAGAACCATGATTTCGATCTCTCGACCAGCACTCTCGACCAGGTCTACAAGGGCATTGCTCGTGAAGCGCACAGCACGAAAAAGGCGGTTAGCGCAACGAGGGGTGAGGTCTTGACCTACGGGGGCATGCCGGCCGAGGCCTTGTTTCACTCGTGTTGCGGCGGGCGAACCAGATCAGCCCAAGAAGTTTTCGGCAACCAAGTAGCCTATCTTTCTGGCGCAAAAGATCCTTACTGCTCTGGATGCAAGTCGAGTGACTGGAAAGTGAGAGTCACGTTAAGCGAACTGAAAAAGAAATTGAAACGTCGCAAGGGTTGGTCGGGACCGATTGTAAGGGTAGTCAAAACCACAAGCCCCAAGGGGTTTCGAGCCACCCGGATAATCGGTAAATCGGCCGAGCTCGTTCTGAGTAATCACGAGCTGAGAGTAGTCTTGGGCCTGGACGTTTTACTTAGCAGTGAATTTGTTTTTGAAGTCGAAGGCACAAACCTGCTTTTTACGGGCCGCGGCCGGGGTCACGGGGTCGGCATGTGTCAATGGGGCGCGCGCGGTATGGCTGAAAAAGGAAAGGACTACAAGGCCATTTTGAACAAATATTACACAAGAGCTGATTTGCGAAAACTATACTAGTCTCCGTCTCACAGGCTCTATCGGTTATATGGCTATTTAGAGAAAACCAGCATGTTGCTATCTGATTTCGATTACGAACTACCTAGCGAGTCAATCGCCCAGCAGCCGACTGACCAGCGCGATCAATCACGCTTAATGGCTATTCCACGCCTGACGGGAGAAATCGAGCATCGCAGGTTTTCTCAGCTGACTGATTATTTGAGCGCCGGTGATTTGTTGGTTCTCAACGACACCCGAGTCATCCCGGCCAGACTCAGAGGCCACAAAGAAAGCGGCGGCAAAATAGAGATCCTGCTCGATCGTCCAGCCGGCCAGGTCTGGCAAGAAGACGGATATTTTTACCAGCGCTTTTATTGTCTGGTGCACTCTTCGCGGCCGCTGAAACCCGGAAAGAAAGCGTTACTAGCCGGCGGCGGCCAGGCAATCTTAGAGACCGCAACGAAAACTAACAAACAGGTCTTATTGAAACTACCGATTCCAACTCAAGATTATCTGGAGAAAAACGGTGAAGTGCCCTTGCCGGCCTACATCAAGCGACGACAAGACGACCCCCAGCCGCAAGACAGGGATAGATACCAGACCGTTTATGCCAAGGACCCCGGTGCGATAGCCGCCCCGACAGCCGGCTTGCACTTCACTACCCAGATGCTAAAACAGCTCGAGCGAAAGGGAATCGAGTTGGCCTACCTGACTCTGCACGTCGGACCGGGTACTTTCCTGCCGGTCAGGACCCAAAATGTAGCCGAGCATGTCATGCACTCTGAGCGCTACGCCATCAGCCGCCAGGCTGCCAGGGCGGTCGAACAGGCCCGCAAGGAGAACAGAAGAGTTGTCGCAGTTGGTACGACTGTAGTGCGCACACTCGAGGCGGCCTGGAAAGATTCCCGGATTGTTGCCGGTCGAGCGGAGACCGACTTGTTCATCCGACCGGGCTACGAGTTCAAAGTTGTCGATGCTTTGTTGACCAACTTTCATCTGCCCAAGTCGACCCTGTTGATGCTGGTCTGCGCTTTTTCAACGCAGGCCCGCGTTATTTCGGCCTATAAAGTGGCTGTCGCTAACAACTACAGGTTTTTTTCGTACGGCGACGCCACATTTCTTTTTTAAGGCAGGCTCATAAATGCGTTTGAAATTTGAAACCGAAGCACACGAACCCGGCGGTCAGGCCAGAACAGGATTGCTTGAGACCCGCCGTGGAAAAGTGGAAACTCCAGTGTTCATGCCGGTCGGCACGGGCGGAACAGTCAAAGCAATCGATCCGCAGGAACTGGTCGAACTTAAGTTCGGGCTTATCCTGGGCAATACTTATCACTTGATGTTGCGGCCCGGAACCGAAGTTATAGCAGCCCATACCGGCCTGCACAAATTCATGGGATGGTCAGGGTCGATCTTGACCGACAGTGGCGGCTACCAGGTTTTTTCACTGGCGGCCCTGTGTAAAATCACCGAGGATCAAGTGAGTTTTCGAAGCCACATCGACGGCAGTCTCTACGAACTCAGCCCCGAACGCGCAATCGAAATACAGCAGATCCTGGGATCCGACATAATGATGGTTCTCGATGAATGTCCGCCGCACGATGCCGAGCCGGCCTATCATCAAAAATCTGCTGCGCGAACGAGCCGCTGGGCCAAACGGTGTCTGGCTGCCCGCACAGAAGCCGGTGGAGCTTTGTTCGGGATTGTCCAGGGCGGGCTCGATCTCGGTTTGCGCAAGTCGCATCTTGAAGAAATTGCAGCCATCGATTTCGAGGGACTGGCCCTGGGCGGCCTGTCGGTTGGTGAAGGGCCCGAGCTGATGGAAAAAGTCGTATCCGAGATAGGGCCGCAGATGCCAAAAGACAAGCCGCGTTACCTAATGGGTGTTGGTCTGCCTCAGGACATCATTCGGGCTGTCGGACACGGAATCGATATGTTCGATTGTGTCGTGCCGACTCGCAACGCCCGAAATGGGCAATTATTTACTTGGGATGGCCCGATTCAGATCAGGCATGCCTGCTATAAGGAGGATTTGGGTCCCATTGAGCCTGATTGCGAATGCCCAACCTGTCGCCGATTCAGTCGGGCCTATCTACGGCATCTGTATATATCCAATGAAATCCTTGGAGTAAGGCTAAATACCCTGCATAATCTTCACTTCTATGCGCGCTTGATGGAGCGAATTCGCTCAGAGATTGCCCAGGCAAGCTACAATAAATGGGCAAAAATTGCCCTGGTAAGGCTTCAACACCTGGAAAACGAAAAAAAAGTTTGATTTGCCCGATCAGTTCTGCTACTAGATGTGAGCTTTTTTAAAAGGTTATTTCTGTCTTTCGGATTAACCCAATACTATTTGGTAAGGAGTATCTCGTGGAAAAGGTGCTTTACGCTGTTGTAGCCCAGCAAGAAGGCGGTTCCGGTGGCTCCGAAGGCCAGGGAGATGGAGGCTCACCGCAAGGCTGTCAGCAGATGTCCGGTATGATGTTACCGATTTTACTTATGTTCGTGATCATTTATTTCTTGATCATCAGGCCTCAACAGAAACAGCAAAAAAAGCAGAAGGCGATGATAGCCGCCCTGACTAAGGGCGACAAGATCATCACCAATTCCGGCATCTTCGGAACTATCACGGGAATAACTGATATTGCCGCGACCTTAGAAATTGCCAAGAACGTGCATATCAAGGTTCTAAGAAGTCATATAGCCGGCCGTCAGCCTCAGCCGGGAGAGAAAAGTGACGCGACTGCGGCACCGTCGGGCGATAAGAAGTAAACAAGTGCACGATTTGACGTGCACCGAACTCATCCAGATTTAGGCGTTCAAGAGGACTACAATGGAAAAGGCGTGGTATTGGAAAGTCGCACTGGTATTAATAATGGTTTTCGGATCAGTGCTTTATCTGCTGCCTACATTCATACCCGGGGCACTGCCGAGTTGGTACACGGATTTCTTCAGTAAGAAGATCAATCTTGGTCTCGATTTGCAGGGCGGAATTCACCTGGTTCTGGGCGTCGAGGTCGAAAAAGCCCTCGAAGACAAGGCCGACCAGTATGCTGCGGATTTCAAGGAAGCCCTGAAGGAAAAACGAATTTCCTTCAAGAGGGTTTCCAGGGTTCCTGAAAGCTGGGACATTCAAATCGAACTCAAAGATCCATCCGACGCCAAGAAGTTTCGCAAGCGTATTTTAGAAGGTTATTTCAATCTCAAAGAAGTTGTTCTGGATGAAGAAATTGCCGGTGTTATCAGGGTGTCCTTCGACGAAAAACATGTTGAACTACTGCGTAAAAACGCTCGCGATCAGTCGCGGGTGACAATTCGCAATCGAGTAGATGAATTGGGCGTGGCCATGCCGACCATCGCCCCGCACGGCGAGTCTGGGATTCTGGTTCAGCTGCCCGGTATGTTCGACCCCGAAAGAGCCAAGAAGCTGCTGGGACGCACAGCCCAACTCGAATTCAAAATGGTCGACGATAAAAGCGACTTTTTGAAGAAACTCAAAGAAACATTGCCCGAAGATATCACTTCTGAATACTACACTTACAGCGGGCCTGACGATGAACCGGTCACTGAAACCTACCTGATCTCCAAAGGTAAAGGCAACGAGGGTAAAAACAGACTGCTTGATTTCTTCAACAACGTTGTCGAGATCGAAGCTTTTCTCAATGAAAAGAATGTCAAACCAGAAGTAACTGAAGAAATTGTCAGCCTGGCGAGTGGCGGCCTGACCGAAATTGAACGAAGAAAAATATTAGATCTGGCACGCCCTTTCCTGGGTGCACACAAACTAGGGCCGGCGCCTGAAGCCGAAGCTGTCGAAAAAGAAGCCAAGCCGAAGCCGGAAGAAGCCGTAAAGAAAGAAGCCGCCAAGGCCGAGCCGGTTGAGAAAAAAGAAGCCGCCAAGGCCGAACCGGTTGAGAAGAAAGAAGCTGCCAAGGCCGAGCCGGTCGAGAAGAAAGAAGCCGCCAAGGCCGAGCCGGTTGAGAAAAAAGACGTTAGCCCGGAAAAACCGGGAAAAGTAGACGAAGAAATGGCCGCTAAGGAATTAGCCGTCAAAAAAGCCGGCAAGAAAGCCAGGGTCCGAAGTTCAGCGGCGATGGCCAAACTCGAAAAACTGCTGGACGGCAAGATTCCTGAAGATCACGAAGTCGGCCTGGGCCGCAAAGAATCCGACCTCGAAGTTGAATACCGGACCTACTACTTGTTTAGAGAAGTTGCCCTGACCGGTGATTCGATTACCGACGCCAGCGTAAGACCCGACCCCGAAACCGGGCAACCCGAGGTCTCCTTGAACTTCGATCGTGTAGGCGCCAAGCAGTTCGGTAAGCTTACCGGTGCGCACGTTCGCGAACGAATGGCGATCGTCTTAGAGGGCGAGGTCGCGACAGCTCCGGTCATTCAGGTTCGGATTAGCGACGGACGCGCCCGGATTACATTGGGAGCCACGCGCAACTATAACGATGCTCTTGGTGAAGCCAACGACCTGGCGGTCGTCCTGCGCGCCGGCGCCTTACCGGCCCCGGTCCGCATCCTCGAAGAACGAACTGTTGGCCCGACCATGGGTGAAGACGCCCGTAAGCAAGGTACCCTGGCTTTGGGTCTGGGTATGATCCTGGTTGTCTGTTTCATGGCTTTCTACTATCGCATTTCCGGCTTAATTGCCGACATGGCCTTGATCATCAACGCCCTCTTCATCCTGGCTGTCATGGCTGCCTTCGAGGCCACCCTGACCTTGCCCGGAGTGGCTGGCATCATTCTGACAATCGGTATGGCTGTCGACGCGAATGTGATTATCAACGAACGAGTCAGAGAGGAGCTGCGCGCGGGTAAAACGCCCCGGGCTGCAGTCGACGCCGGTTATAGTCGCGCCTTCTGGACAATTTTTGACGCCAATTTTACAACTTTGATTGCCGCAGTCGTGTTGTGGTCGTACGGTTCCGGCCCGATCCAGGGCTTTGCCGTGACGCTGTTTATCGGAATTCTGGCCAGTATGTTCACGGCCATTTTTGTTACCCGCCTGGTTGTCGATTATCTGACTATTCGACTGAAGGTGACTAGATTGAGCATCTGACGAGCGACAGCTTGTCTGGAGGAAATAAATGGAATTCATCAAGCCGGGTTCACTGCAGATTGACTTCGTTGGTAAGCGCAAACCGTTTGTCGTAGTATCGGTTATCCTGGTAACTGCCGCCATCATAATTGTATTTGTTAAACAGATTAGCGGGACGATCAATTGGGGCATCGACTTTGCCGGCGGAACAGTCATCGATATGGAGTTCGACAAAGAAATCAAGGCTGCCGAAGTGCGCAAAATAGTGACCGATCTGGGCTACAAGAAAAATGTCATCCAGCGTTCGGGCCTGGGGAGCACCGACGGCAAGGCTCAGTATATAATTCGAGTCGAGCGGATCGCTATTCTCGACAAAGTCGACGCTGATAAACTCAATGCCGGCCTCGAAAAGAATTTCGGTAAGAGACTTCAGCGTTTCGATTTCGATGAGGACAGCGGCGATCAATTCGACCTGCGCTTTACCGAAGAAGTCAAAGAAAAAGAAATTAGAGCTGTCTTGAGCAGCCTGGCCGGTGAAATTGGCAAGAAGGAACTCAAGAACGTGACTTTGAAGCGCCAGGGTAAGCAAGAACAGTTCCGTTTCCTGGTATTAACCACCGGCGTGGCTACTCAGATGGAAAAAGCCATGAAGGAAAAGTTTCCGGATGCCAACCCGCACCTTCGCAAGGTTGAGTTTGTCGGGCCGCAAGTTGGCAAAAAACTGCGCACCGACGGTATTCTGGCGATGATCTATGCCATCGCCGGGATTCTGGCTTATGTGGCCTTCCGCTTTAATTTCCAGTTCGCACCCGGGGCAGTTTTAGCCCTGGCCCACGATTCGATTATCACGATTGGCGTGTTTGCTCTTTTCGGTCTCGAGTTCAACCTGACTTTTGTGGCGGCTATCCTGACCGTTATCGGCTATTCGGTCAACGACACCATCGTCGTCTACGATCGCATTCGTGAAAACATGGCCCGTATCCGCTCCCAGTCGCTCGAGACGGTGGTTAATTCGAGCCTGAACGAAGTTCTCAACCGGACTATCCTGACTTCGGTTACTACGATCCTGGCCCTGATGGGACTGCTGATCTTGGGTTTTGGCGAGATCAAAGATTTTGCGATCGCCATGGCCCTCGGCGTGGTAATTGGGACCTACTCTTCAATTTATGTCGCCAGTACAACCACGATCTACCTCGGAGATCTGACTAAAAGGTTGAAAGCCTAATTGACCGCTGCCATACAGCGCGTCTGGGAAATCCGCGAGCGAGAAAACACCGATAGCTCAATTCTCGCCCAGGCCCTGGATATTCCCGAGGTGCTGGCCGGTTTGCTGCAAGCTCGCGGGGTGAACAATCCCGAAATGGCGCGCAGGTTTTTGACCCCGGCCCTGAGCGACTTGAATGATCCCAGCCAGATGAAAGACATTAGTCTGGCCGTCGAGCGCCTGCTCGAAGCCTTGCGGGCTGGAGACCAGATCTGTATTTACGGGGACTATGACGTCGACGGCGTCACCTCGGTCTCGCTGCTGCTGATGTTCTTCAGATACATCGGTCTGCGAACCGAGTTTTATATTCCCTCCCGGCTGGAAGAAGGTTACGGGCTCAATCCGCAAGCTATCGAGAAAATTGTCGCTCAAGGAGCCAAGCTGCTGATCACCGTCGATTGCGGCATATCGGATATCGACGAAATCGAGCAAGCTAAGGCGGCCGGTCTGGATGTAATAATTATTGACCATCATCAGGTGCCCGATCAGGTCCCGACGGCTACCGCCATCCTCGATCCGCATCAGCCCGAGTGCGAATTTCCTTTTAAAGAGCTGGCTGCGGTCGGAGTGGCCTTCAATCTAGTGGTCGCCCTGCGAACTGCTTTGCGCGAGCGGGGGTACTTCAACGAGATAGAAGAGCCCAATTTGCGTGAATTCCTAGATTTGGTCGCCCTGGGCACAATTGCAGATATCGTCGCGCTGCTCGATGACAATCGGATTATTGCACATTTCGGGTTGCAGGAACTCACCGCCGGACGACGGCCGGGCGTGGCCGCCCTGAAGGAAGTATCAGGAATTTTGAATGACCAAGTAACAGTCGGACATGTGGCGTTTCGTTTGGCCCCGCGAATCAACGCAGTCGGCCGCTTGGGTCAAGCCAGTAAGGCGGTCGAACTGCTGACTACCAATTCGTATTCGAAGGCCCTGGCTTTGGCTCGCGAACTAGATAAAACCAACAAGGAACGACAGGCAATCGAGCAAGTCATTTTCAAAGACGCTTTAGACAATGCCGAACAAACCAGGCAAAAAGGTGAGACCCGCGCAATGGTGCTGGCCTCGAAAGAATGGCATATTGGAGTTATCGGAATCGTCGCTTCGAAACTTCTTGAACGTTTTGCCTGTCCGATCGTCATGATTGGTCTCGCTGGTGATCTCGGTAAGGGCTCGGCCAGGGGTACCAGCGATATCCACTTATACGAAGCTTTCGTCAAATGCGCAGACCTCCTGGAAGGTTTCGGAGGACACCGCGCCGCAGCCGGTCTCTCAATTCGTGCAGAAAATGTGGACGCCTTCAGAGACGCTTTCTTGGCGGCAGTTGTCGAACAATCTTCATCCTTACAGGCTGCCAAGATAATCAAAGTCGATCAGGAGCTGCAACCGGCTATCTGGACCAACGAGCTGGTTGAGAAACTGGCGATGCTCAGTCCGCATGGATTGGGCAATCCCGAGCCGCTATTCATTGCCCGAAATGTTTCCGTCAAGTCGGCCCGCAAGGTTGGCCGCGATTCGCCTTATCATATTAAAGCCGTTTTTAATGATGACGGCAGATTTCTGGATGGGATAGGTTTCAGCATGGGAGATCGCTTAGACGAAATGAGCGAGCAGGTCGATCTGGTATATTCGGCCGAATTGAACAGCTGGGACGGCCAGACTTCGGTTCAACTGAAACTCAAAGATTTCAAAAAAGTCCACCCGTAGATAATTTATAGATATCTTGTCTCAGGGTTTATCGCCGAAGGCGTAGATATAGCCGTCGCGCGCGCCGACCACGATCCGCCCGTTCCAGACTGCCGGAGTGCTTTCGATACAGGCCTCAGTCGGGATTTTAACCGTCCACTGTAATATCGGCCGGGCCGGATCTTCGACTGAATAATTCCTGATTTCGCCTTTGCAGGTAGTCACGATCAGGTTTTCGTCGATCAAGACCGGTGAAGACCAGGCGTGCGGTCCCAGGTAGTCGGTAAAAAGCATGCGCCCGCTATTGCGATCGACCACGGCCAACAAACCCGAGTGGGTGGTAATGTACAAAACATCGTCGTCCAGGGCCGGGGTCGACCACAGGCCGCCCTTGAAATCATCCAGGGCCGGGGGTATTTTCAGGCCCCAGATCAACGGGTCTTTGGGTTTGTAGGGATTGAGCTTGACCAGTTGACCGAGTTCGTCGGAGCGCGGCAAATAGCGCTCTAGCTCGGCCGAGACATAAAGCATCCCTTCTTCGTCGATAACGATCGAGGCGTCGATGTCGTCACCCATCCAGAAATCAAAAACTATCGGCGCTTGCCCTGCGTGGACATTAGAAATGTCGACTCCAACTACACGGCCGGCCGAGTTGGCGAAATAAAGCCTGTCTTTGTAAATTGCGACCGAATTTTCGATACTGACGTTCCGATCACCAACCTTGCGCAGCAGCTCTTTGTTCCAGCCGCGAATAGCCACTAGTAACTCCGGCCGAACCCGAATAAGTCCGGCCCGGTCGTAGTCACGGTGCAGACGAAAGGCGAACAGGTAACCGTTTTCGCCGCCTTCGTAGAGAATGTCATTGAGCACGACTGGATTGCCATCCCAATCGTTGTTCCAGATACCCGGGACGAAGTTGGCGTTTAGGTGCCACATTTCTTTAGGCCGCTTGCGATCCAGGGCGACAATTCTAAGCTTGTTGTCGCGCGAGCCGAAATACAACAAGGGATCTCCATCCGGATCGAGTGAGACGGAACCCTTGATGATGTCTCCGGTCATGAAATCAGGCCGGGTTCGCTTGCCAGTCTCCAAATCGATGAAATGAACTGCCCGATCGAAGGCCCCGACGATCACTTCGCTAGAACCATCCGGGCGATCCCAGATTACCGGTTGGCCGGTCCAGCCGGTTCCGCACCAGATTTTCGACTCGCCTGCCACCGACGACTCGGAGCACATTGGTTTCGAAGGAAAACGCCACAATAATTTTGGGTCCCTGGGCACCGGGCCCTGGCCGTAATAGGTGTGAGTCGGGTTACCGCGAAACTGCAGCAATCCGGCAACCGGATTAGGTTTGAGCTCTCGTAGCGGCGGGCTGTCGAACTGATCGGCCAGAATGATCGCAACTTGTTCAGGTTGATCAGCTAAGCTGGATTTCTCGAAATAGCTAAGCCCAAAAAATACAGCCAGGGCGACCGTCAAACAGCCGAAAATGAAACCGACTATATTAAGGGCTGATTTCTTTGGCGTGTAGACGATCGGCAACTCGTCTTTGGGCGCCAACATGCGTCTGACGAAATCTTCGGCCAGTTCTTCGAGGTTGGCCGCATTTATTGACTTAACTTGCTCGTCAATCTGAGCCAAATCTCGCTCCAGTCTTTCAAGACAACAAAATAATCCACCTACCAGCCTGCCTGACTGGGCCGATTTAGTCAATTTATCGGCTATTTACGGGCCTTGGCCTGATTGTTCGGTATACGTCTCAATTCTTTCGTTTCAATGCCAAAACGCCGGCGGTCGCGATTGCCAGCCCGGTGACTTTGCCGGCCGAACCGGCAGTCGCACAGCCCGAATTTTTCCAGGGTTTTGGCTTCTCAATAACCGGGTTGATCTCGATCGTCTTGTGCTCGATATTCGACAAATCGTTCTGACCGACACCCAGCTGGGCGGCTTCTTTGATATGCTTGGCATCGATGGCGGCCAGGTCTTCTCTGGCCCGGCGGGCGTTGATTAGCTGCTGTCCGATAGTATCGGCCGCGACCGGATCGCTTGCTACAATCAGGCTCATCGGTGCAAAGTCGGGCTTGCCGTATAGCCCGGTTTTATAATTGCCGAAGAGCGCGTCGATTATCAACAGCCTGGTCTTGTTACGAATCTGATCTTGCGCGTTCAGCTCGGCGATACCCGGCGAGCAATCGTTGGCCGCCCCGTGCAGGGCTTCCGGCTGGCCGATCGACCCGAAATGGTTCTTCAAAGCCAGGGTCACCCCGGCCATTGTGTGATTTTTCAAGACCGGGATGTTGATGATGTGATCGATCCGATCGGTCAGAATTGACGAAAAATTGACTGAGCCGTTGGTCAGGTTGACCCAGTCATGGTGCAAGCCGACCCCGTCGTGATTGGTGCCGTAATACTTACAGCCCGGCCCGCTATTGATTTGGTAGCCGCAGGCGGCCAGTTCGTGGTCATTGCGATCGTAGACGATTATATTGTCGGCTCGGGCCCCGGCTTCGACCAGCAGTTCGACAGTGGCGGCTACCACGGCCGGATGGCTAGGCAAATCGGAATTGACGCAATTGACCTTGATGCCGTAGCGCTGGGCGGGATCGGAGATAAGCGGGATCAGGGTCGCCAGAGCCGCTACGGCATCAGCCTGACCGGTCAATTGCTTAAGCCCGCGCACGATCATCGACTTGATCACGGTTTGATCGAGATCGCTATTCGTCCAGTTCGGACCTTTCCAGGCCTGGCCGTCACTGAGCGTTATTACCCGACTATTGGCACCCTGAGCGCGTCCAGAACGCGAAAACCCAAAAACTCCCAAGAAGCTGCCCGAGCTCAGGACAGTCAGGCCTTTCATAAAACCGCGTCTGGAAAAGATGCTCATGACTGACTAGTTTAGCACTGCTCGAAGGATGGTAATAATATTTTTATGGCCTTATTGAGTCTTCACAGCCCTGTTTGACTCGCCGCGAAGGAAAAGACTAGACTGAATGCAATTGCCTAAAGGAGCCGCCATGAAGCACACCAGCACTTTTTCCTTGCTTGCCGCGTTGCTAGCCGTCGTTTTTGTGACCGGCTGCGGGTCGGACACCGCAACCGGAGACGGAGGAGCCGATGGCCATGACGGCGGACCGACCTGTACCCGTGACGACGAGTGTTCCGGGGGTTACTGCGTCGACGGGCATTGTGTCGATTGTCGTTTCAAGTCGGATTGCGAAGCCAACGAAGTCTGCCAGGACGGGATCTGTGAGAAGGAATGCGACAGCCTTGATCGATGTGAGACGGGTGGCAGCTGTTGCCCGGGAGATTACGAATGTGTCGATCGAGTCTGTCGTCCTGCTTGTGACGGGACCCGCTGCGGGCACCGCAGCGAGTTGTGCTGTACACCTGCTCAGCTATGCGAATACGAGCGCTGCGTAATCGATTGCGCTGCCAACGAACGCTGCGGGCGCAACCTGGACATATGCTGCAATGCGGACGAGATCTGCTATGGCTTCTCCTGCACCGCCCCGCAGGGTACCTGTCGCACGCAGAGTGACTGTCCGCCCGATCAAGTCTGCGAAGTGGATCTCGGAGTTTGCCTGGACAAAGAGGTGGTCGGCGATTGCGAGTACCATCCACCGGTGGGTGTCTTCAATCCCGAAGTCGAGTGGGAGTGGACCAGCAGCGCCACCGAGCCGGACTTCAATCAGATCATGATGGCGCCGGTGGTGGCCAACCTAAACGATGACAACTTAGACGGCCAAGTCGACCAGCACGACATTCCGGATGTGGTCTTCATCAATTTTCACTCCGGCGGAGCCTACAACGGCCGAGGCGTTTTGCGGGCGGTTTCCGGCGATGGCAGCGGCGAAGTCCTCAACGTAACCGCCTACAATACCCATCCGGGAAGTTGCCCCGCGCTGGGTGACCTCGACGGCGACGGGCGCGTCGAAATCGTGGTCGACAAGCAGCTGGCTGGCGACCGCAGCATCACCGGTACCTACTCGTTGCATGCCGACGGCTCGTTGCACTGGCTGGTGGAGGGCACCGGGTGTGCCACCGGCGGGCCGGCAATTGCTGACCTGGACGGAAACGGTTTCCCAGAAGTGATCACCAGCGACTCGATCATCACCCACGACGGGGCCGTGCTGTGCACCTTCACACCGGCTTCCAGACTACCGGCCGCTGCAGATCTCGATCTGGATGGTGAAACTCAGGAAGTGGTCACCGGCCGGGGCGCCTACCGGGCCGTGGACAGCGGGGACGGAACTTGTGAAGTTTATTGGGAGAATGCTTCGGGCGGTCATCCGGCTATCGCAAATTTCGATTCCGACCCGTATCCCGAGATCGTTTTTCCCTCCGGCGGCCAACTGGTGCTGGTTAACCATGACGGCACCCCCGTCTGGTCGAAACCGATCCCGCTCGACGAGCCGCGCATCTTGGACATCTACGGTATTGACGACTGCAGCGTATCGACCCATAAAGCCTGCAACCCGGGCGGCGGGGCGCCGACCATCGCTGACTTCGACGGTGACGGGCAGCCCGAGATTGGCCTGGCCGCGCGCTGGTATTACCTGGTCTACGAGTCGGACGGCAGCGTCCTGTGGGCCCATAAAACCCAAGACTACTCGTCGGCGGTGACCGGCTCGTCGGTCTTCGACTTCGACGGTGACGGTAAGGCCGAGGTGGTCTATAACGACGAGATGTACCTGCGGGTTTACAAGGGTGCCGGCGGGAGCGAAGACGCCGACGGGGACGGTTTTACCGATCCGGAGATTCTAGTCGAGATTCCCAATCCGTCCGGCACCCTGCTGGAGTACCCGCTGGTGGTGGACGTCGACGCCGATGGCCGGGCCGAAGTAGTCCTGGCCGCGAACAACTACACCTTCGCCGGTTTCACCGGTTTGCGGGTGTTCGGCGATGCGCTCGATAACTGGGTCGGAACTCGTCGGATCTGGAACCAGCACAGCTACCACGTGACTAACATATGCGACGGAATCGACCCGGCCTGTGTGTCGGCCGCCAACCATTACGGGGCCGTGCCGCAGGACGAACGCTACAACTGGGATCTCGATTGGCTGAACAACTATCGTCAGAACGTCCAGGGCGAGGGCTTGTTCTGGGCCCCGGACCTGGTGGTCATCAACCTGACGGTGGTCTGCGAGTTGGACCAGTCGATCTACTTAACCTTCGATGTAATGAACCAGGGCAGCCGCCTGGCGCCGATCGGGGTGCCGGTCACGCTCTACGTCGACGGGTCCGCCATTGAAACCGTTTTCACCACGCGCAGCCTGCTGCCCGGACAGTTCGAGCACTTCAGCTATTCATACCCCTTGCCGGTAGAGTTGCAGGAAACCTATTTCGATCTCGAGGTCAAGGCCGACGATCAGGGAGACGGCACCGGTCGTTTCAACGAGTGCGAGGACGGCGGGGAAGACAACAACGCGGCCAAGATCGAGAGTGTCTACTGCGGCGTCGAAACCTGAGCCGGCTGCAACTATAAGTCATTCCCGCGAAGGGAATCCCCAAGACGCAAGAACTGGATCTCCGCTTCCGCGGAGATGACAACATAATGTTAATAAACTTTTTCTTTAGGCCTGGTCGGTGATAAGTTTGCCGAAGATGAAAACAGTCCTGAATGCCGTGCATACCGCCTTCCATGAGTCCGCCAGTAAGAGCTACCGCTGGCTGGAGGCGTTCATCTGGGTGGTAATCCTTTTGTCGGTCGGATTGTTCAGCGTCGATATGTGGCTGGGCACAGAGCATTCCTGGGCGCCTTACCTGGCGGTCGCTGATAAGATCGTTTTGATATTCTTCGGGATTGAAATCGGCTTACGCATTTTGAGTTTCAGGCCACCGGCCGTCACTTTTTTCAAGAAATCCGCGCTGGGTCGTGTTCGCTATCATGTATTCGGCCGCTTGCGATTCTGCCTGCGCCCGATGACTCTGATCGACATACTTACGGTTATGGCCTTGTTCCCGGCCCTCAGGGGGCTCAGGGCGGTACGCTTGCTGCGTCTTTTTCGTACGGTCGAAGTGTTTCGTTACGCCAGCCCGTTCCAGGGACTGGGCCGGGCATTTCACGACAACAAACTGTTGTATACCTTTGCCTTCTCATTATTGGGCACGACCACCTTGCTGGGCGGTGTGTGTGTTTACCTGATCGAGAAGGGTCACAACGATAGTATCACCGGGTTGGGCGACGCGATCTGGTGGGCCCTGGTGACCTTGACCACGGTTGGCTACGGCGACGTCATCATCATGTCACCACTTGGCAAGGTAGTCGGCGGCTTCATGATGGTGGCCGGAATGTTCACCCTGGCTTTGTTCGCCGGTATTGTCGGGCACACCTTACTAAACACGGTGCTCAGTATCCGGGAGGAGCAGATTCGAATGAGCGGTAATATAAACCATTTGGTGATATGCGGCTATGATCCCGGCGCACGCATGCTGTTGGATGCCGTCGTCAAGGAACTCGATCTCGACAAAACCAAGGTGCTGATTTTCGCCCCGGAAAGTAGAAACGAGGAGGTTCCCCACGATTTTACTTGGGTAAAGGGTGACCCGACCAAAGACAGCGAACTCGATAAAGTCCGCATGTCGCACGCCTCGGCGGTCATCATAGTTGGCAATCGGGCCGCCAAGCCCCAGCAGGCCGATGCCATGACAATCCTGACGATATTCACCATTCGCTCGTACCTCAAGCACCATGGTCATGATCGCAAACGTGCCGTGCCTTTGTACATTGTGGCCGAGGTGCTCGACTCGGAAAATGTCGAACACGCCCAGGCATCCGGGGCCGATGAAGTTATCGAAACCACTCATTTGGGTTTTTCGATGCTGGCCCACGCTATC
>JAFDKH010000096.1:1356-24924 GCA_019307065.1 Deltaproteobacteria bacterium | reverse complement strand
CATGCATGGCTCGGCTACTATTATGAGTCAAGTGGTTACAACTGGAGCACATAGTCTTTACATAGGCCGCATGCCTGACAGCATAGAAGGCCCAATCTCTTTCGGAGATTTACGTAGAGCGATCAAGAGCGAAACCGGTGCATTGTTGATTGGAATCAAAGAAGGCAAAATCGGCCAGGATCAACTCAACCCGGGCGACGCATTCGAAGTTACCCGCGATTTCAACCTGATATATCTAGCCGAGTCGGCTGTCCTGCCTGACCCAAAGATCGAAGAAGACTAAAAAATAAACGGGATGATTGCTTTGCGGTCGGCCGGGTAATCGGGAAACTCGTTTTTATACCACTTGTGATGGGACCAGGCCCTGGGTAACAGGTTAGCGGCAGTCCAGACTGCGAAAGTCAGCCCGGCCAGCGACCAGGTCGCCACCGCCCAGCCGCACCATTGGAATATCTCGCCGAAATAATTAGGGCAGGAGATCAGCCGAAACATTCTGCCTTGCGGGATCTTATACCCGCTATCTTGAGGCTTACGCAGGTTTTGAAGAATATGATCCGATTGCTTGCAAATTACAAAACCGGCGATGAACATCAAGATCCCGATAATAAAACGCGGGTTGTAAAACCATTTCGACGAGTATTCGGGGCCCAGGTAAAACAGCCAGCGCCCGTTGATATATGCATTGCCCAGATTGAAAATTACGGCCATGACTACGGTCAGCAGGGCGATTTTTTTGCCTTTACCGCGCAGTTGGAAAGGAAAAATAAACGTACGATGAAAGTAGTGAATTTCCCACAAACATAGAAAAATGATCGGCAGCAATTGAGTATGCCGGTTGCCCAGAATAAAAAACAAGCCCAGAAATAAAAATGAAGGCGCCTCCATGATGATCCAGCCCAGGCGGCGACCGATCAACGGCCCCCAGCCCGAGCGGGTATAGCGCCCGTAGGGGGCCTTGATGAAGAAAAGCAGCAAGAATGTAGAACCAGCCAGACCGAACCAGGTATATACCAAGTAGTTGAAAAATTGGTGTTCGTTCATGAATAAGCTCTCGGCCGCCTACCAGAAGTCTTTCAGATTGCGGGCCAGATCCTCGGGAAGAGTCAACATCAATTCCTCCCCGAGAAGTTTCTGAATGAAATAATCGTCGGTCCGGTAGTTCGGGCGGACATTCTGACGACAGATAATCCTGATAAAGACCGGGAAGAAGTTACGGCTGCCGTCTAAAGGTGCCGAGTAGATGCTGAAGTTGAATGTTGAAAAGTCCATTTTGGAGTAGAAAGCCAGAACTTTAGATATCCCGTTAGCCAGGCCGGCAATCGCCTGATCGCTGAGCATCAGCAGGTGCTGACAGCCCGGAACGATTCCGAGGACTTCGTTGGTGCCCATTGGCGCAAAAGGCGTCAACCATTCAAGCGGCCCTTCGCCGATTACATAGCGCTGGCCGAGTTGACGCTCAAGCTTTAGCAGTTGGTCGAAATAGGAAAGTGCTTCATCTTCAAAGAAGCGCCGGCAGGCTTCGAGTGTCTCATTCGTAATTGAAGCGGGATATTTGCCGCCGAAGATCTGCATGTGCGGGTGGACCAAAGATGCCCCGGCCGGAAAGAGATAGTTGGAGTTGATCGTAAAATACTTGTTTTCGGGCATGGCCCGATACAGCGATTTACAAAACTCGACCGATGTCGAAAGCCCGTCCTCAAGCAGGTCGGCCGGAAAGTCATCCAGCTTGCGATAGTGGGCCCGTCCCAGGGCCACAACCGCATGCACGGCGCTGACCGGAAACAAATTGGGAAACAGGATGCATTCGCCCTTTTTCAGACAGCCTTCGGCCAGCCAGTCACCCGTGTAGCGCGGGGTGGTGCCTTCGACATTCTCGGGGCAAAAGAAACAATTCTCGCGTGATTCCCGGGCGACTTTCTCGATCAAATCATGATCGGTCGGCCCGAAAAAAAACTGGCCTTTACCAACCAGTTCATTGCTGCCAATCGCGAAGCGCCCGCTCAGCGGGTCCTGGCGGCGCTCGATTACATGTTCGATCTCTTCCATGTTCTTGAGCGGGCTTAAGAAAGTAATTGATTCGAAAAATTTATTGAGCTCGATCGTCACTCAGGCCTCCGGCAGCCTTCATATCACATCCGCCGTTCTTCTTGCCAGTCGAACCTTGTTTTTCAGGGCTATCAGATCATCGTAGCTGAAATCAGGCCGGCGACAGGCGAAGAAACTGTTATTGTGGGTCAAGGGTTCATTTTCCAAATCGAACTGAGATAATTCGAGGGAGCGCTCAAAAACCTTGGTCCCCGGAATAGGGGAGTACTCGCACAAATAAGGCTGGGCGCCGGCCCGGCTGACCAGCTCGATCGCCTCTGATACTTCGGCGACTGACTGATCGGGCAGGCCGCACATCAGGTAGACGCCGATTTGCTTTCGGCTGAAACCGGCGGTTTGCAGCAGCTCGACCGCCCTGAGGAAAGAGTCGGTATCGACTTTATCGCCCCATTTCTTCTGTTTGTCGGGCTGAGTGGTTTCGAGTCCCAGACGCAGGGTCTCAAAGCCAGAGGCTTTCAAAAGCCGGCACCAGTCAGCCGATAGGGGATTGATATGGATCGCGTTGGGAGTATGCAGGCGGACCGCCGGGCCGTCTTCAGCGATTCGCTCGAAAATCGGCTTTAGATTCTCTGAATCAATCAACAAGGCGTCGTCGTAAAACGCAAAATCTTCGATACCCAGCTCTGAGTGCCAGGCGGAGATATCCCGGTAGACAGCTTCAGGATCGCGGCGCATAAACTCAGGTTGCAGGATCGACGAAGCACAATAGGGGCAGCGATAGGGACAACCCAAGCTGGTAAGTAACGGGCCGTATTCCGGGTTGGTAAGTAAGTCAATGGCCGGGGAGGGACAAGCAGCCAGAGACTGCCAGGCCGCCCGGTTGCCAAGCTCAATCCCGGCCGTATCCAGTAGCAGGCCGGGCAGGTCGCCTAGCCCGGTGGTAACAACAAGATCGGCGCCGCTGTGAAGCTTGGCGTGAGCCGGGCACAGGCGGGCGTAAGCCCCGCCCAGCCAGATCGGCACATCGGAAATGACCTGGCGTACGGCTGCAATGGTTTGCTGCAGGCCCGGATACCAGTAGGTCATCTGACAGGTGACCCAGATCAAGTCCGGCTTGGGTAACTCGTTCAGGCGTTTGGCCAGGCTGTCTTGGTGAATACCGTAACGATAGTAGCGCCGGGGGATATCGGCGATAGCCTCGGGAGTTGCCAGGGGTTTCTTGGGGTACTTGCCGGTGTGAAAGAGTTTATAAGTCGCTGGCAGAAGATCCTTGCGGCCGCTGGTTTCGGGGTCATGCCGATCGAGACAATCGATCAAGCTGACCTGGCAACCGCCCTCGCGCAACAACCCGCCCAGCATCAGAAGACCCAGCGGCTTGGCCCATAAATCATAGGCTGCGAAATCAGTGATCCAGGGATTGATCAACAGTATCAAGGGAGTCTTCGACATCGTAGTTCTTCAGGTCTCAATCGGGTCGGGGCATAGATCTTTTCGCCCGCAGTCCCGGCAGTATTTTCCCATCCAGAACGAATCGAACAAGCCGGTCAACTCATTTACGAACGAGGCCTGATCCGAAAAAAAGCCCAGCTCCAGGTTGCGGCGCTGCTCGCTCTTGGCGCCCAGCCCGGCCCCGGTAAAGTTGGCTGAACCGCAATAAGCCAGCTTGCCGTCGACGATGACCATTTTCCAGTGCGAGCGGGGACAAGTCTGCAATTCGAGAGCGCCGCCGGTCAGGCGCGCAAAGCGCTCTAGAGTATTCCGAAAGGGTTTCGAGGGAATGTCGCTGTGAACAATGCGAAAGCTTATCCCGCGCTCAGCCATTTCATCGAAAGCCTCGAGAATCGGCTTGTAGCGCCCGCGCGCCATGGCGATATGCATGTCCTTGAGATTGGCGGTCGCGATCCAGACGAATTTCTCGGCCAGTAAGACACCTTGCTGAATGACTTTGTGGTGCAGCGCGCTCCCGGTCAGCAGCTCGATAGTCGAATCGGACATGCCTATCCAATAACACAGCCGAAAATTTTGATCATGGTTTCGGTTTCCCTAGCCTCGACTGCAGTTTGGGACTATCCTTTTAACCAGGAGGTAGTAAATGTTCGAAGTCACAGTCACGACTGTCATCTCGGCTGCCCATCACTTGAGTGGCTATAAGGGCAAATGCGAGAATAATCACGGTCACAACTACAAAGTCGAAGCGACGGTCGGTTCAAATGATCAAGACCAAACCGGGCTAACCCTGGATTTCGGAATTTTGCGTAAGTTATTAGAGCAGGTCGCCGGAAAATTCGATCACAGCTGCCTGAATGATCATCCCGAATTCGAAAAGCTCAACCCGTCCAGCGAGAACCTTGCCAGAGTTATTTACCAGGCGCTTAAAGCAGCCGCCGAAGATTATCCCGTCAAAGTGATCCGCATCAGAGTCTGGGAGACAGAAGGGTCTTTTGTCACTTACTATGAATGATGGGTCTGACAGCCTGCGAGTCTGCGAGCTATTTCGCAGTATTGCCGGCGAGACGACTCGGGCCGGCCGCCCGGCGACATTCATTCGGTTGGCCGGATGCAATTTGCGCTGCAATTGGTGCGATACCCAAAAAGCCTGGGAAGAAGGTAGCCTCCTGGCGCTAAAAGATGCGATCGAAATTCTGAGCAGCACTCCCGACAAGCTGGTTATAGTGACCGGCGGAGAGCCGCTATTGCAGGCCGGCACTTTGGAGCTATGCCGCAAGCTGGACATCTCACAACTGGACGAGGCGGTCGGCATAATACTGGACATCAAGCCGCCCAGCTCTGGGCAGCAGGACGAGATGGATTTCGACAATATAATCAGACTCAAGCCAGGCGACGAACTCAAAATAGTTGTCGCCGATCGGGAAGATTTCGACTGGGCCTGTGAGGTGATCGACATGCACAAGCCAGTGGAATCAGTGAATATTCTCTTCTCTCCGGCGTCGGACCTATTGGACCCTAAAAAGCTGGCAGAATGGATTCTAAATGCCGGAAAAGAAATCAGAATGCAACTGCAACTTCACAAAATAATCTGGCCCAACGAACCGGAAGGGTTCCAAATCCTTGACGAATCGGCTGATTGTGAGTAGATAAAAGGTTGAAATATATGTAGATCGACAGGAGCAGGATATTATGAATCTGAAAAAATTGCAGATTTGGATCACGGTTTTGATATTACTGGTCGGCGGCACTGTTCTGGCCGGAAGTATCTACCTGAACGGCGTCAGAATCGACGGGGTCACCAACCAGAAGTTCGAAAAATGCACCGTGACGATCGATGCCAAGGGTGATGTTCACATTGATGCGCCTGGTTTTGCGGTCGAAAGCAAAACCGGCACCAAGCAACCGGTTGAGGCTACTACAGCCGCAAAAGCAACCGGCCGCTACTGGCTGGTCAAGGAAGAGAACTATCCCGGCAAAACCCAGTATGATGTGGACATTTATATCAACAACGTCTGGTTCAAACGTATCCGTTCGAACCAGGAGCAGATAGTTTTGGAAATCAGCAAATATCTGCGCCCCGGTTCGAACGTCTTGCATTTTGCGGCAACCAAAAATGTCGGCAAAACACGCAAGAGCTTCTCGCCGCAATCATACATGCGGATTATTATCGGCGAAGGTAACATTGGCGGCAACAACGTGATGATCGATAACCCCTTGATAAAATACAGCCGTAACGCCAGTGAAACTCAAGACTTCAACGACGAATACACAATAACCGTCAAATAGAATTTCGGAGCAAAGCCTGTGTACGAGATTCAAGCCATAAAGAGTATCGCCGTCAGCAAAGAGCAGATTGTTGCAATTATCGAATCGATCAACAAACCCATGGTGGCCGCGGCCGGTAAGCCGCTCGAGTCGACCAAGGCTTACATTCTAGGGATGCGACAGGGTACCGGGCTATTTTCGATTTATGTCTACTTGCACTTACTGCAGAGCAAAGAATGCCTGATTTACCTGCATGAACCCGGCGAAATTGCGATGGAAGCCTACCATGATACTGAAATGGAGGCCCTGCAGTTCGTCGAAAGCATGGGTTTCATGGTCGACAACTGTAACTTCAGAAACCTGAGTCCCGAACTGCAGCAAGAGCTGATCGACCAAATGCCAATGTTTACTGAAGATCTGGATGAATACGACCGTCTGGCCAGTGGTGGCGACCCTGCCGGCGAAGAAGTTGATGATGAAGAAAACCTTGATTTGGGACCTTTAGAGGAAAATGTAATCGATCTCGACGAAGTTGCAGAAATCTTTCCTGAAACAGTCCCGGTTAAACAAGTTATTTCGGAAGAAGGACTGGCCAAGATTATCAGGCTTTTTTCATCTTTCTGAGGCTGAATTCTGTTTACGAAAGGGAAGCAGTTTGACAACATTTAATCTGAAGAAGATGGTGGCCGTGCTGGGTCTGATGGGCATGTCTGTGACAGCCTGTGTCACCGGTCCAACGGCCAAGGAAATCAAGCAGTCAGAGATCCAGTACGACCTCGGAGTCAACGATTTAAGTGTCGGCAGGATAAAGCAAGCCTTGAAGTATTTCATGGAATCCCATAGAATAAATCCGGATTTTCCACAAGTACACAACGGGTTGGGTCTAGCCTACTTCATGCTGGGCAACAATGACAAAGCTCTGGCCCATTTCGACAAGGCCCTTACGCTAAAGCCGGAATACTCTGAAGTCATGAACAGCAAGGCCCGTTTGCTCATAGGTCAGGGTCGTTTTCGCGCGGCGATTCCACTTTTGAAAAAAGCCCTGGAGGACGTTTTTCTGAAAGAAAGGTATTTGGCCGAAAGCAATCTCGGCTGGGCCCTATTTCATACCGGTGAGCAGCAAGAAGGTTTCAGGCATGTCCGCAGCTCAATTGCTCAGAATGAGAAATATTGTGTCGGCTACCAATATTTGGGCTTGATGTTGCAGGCTCAGAAGAAATTTACCGAAGCGATCAAAGAGTTCAAGCAAATGAACCAGCTCTGTCCGGGATATCCGCAGGGCAACCGCGATCTCGGCAAAGTCTTGCTGATGGACGGCGACGAAGAAGGTGGCTGCATAGCTTTAAAAGCCTGCTTCGAAAAATCACGCATGACACCAATCGGCCAGGAATGTGAACGACTCTTTAAGATGAGTTGTAAGCAAGAAAAACCGAAAGTGCCGGTGCCTAGCGGCGGTTGACGAAGGAATAAATATCTCCCTTCCAGGATGTAGATGGCCAGGCTCAAGACAGAAGCCATTGTATTGAAACGCACTGACCTCGGCGAGTCTGACCGCCTGATCACGCTCTTGTCAAAAGACTACGGGAAGTTCAAAGCTATAGCTAAGGGAGCCCGCCGAAGCAAACGACGATTCAGCGGTTGTCTCGAGCTGTTTAGTCAGGTTCGAGTGCAGTATGTCGATCGAGGCAGAAGCCTGCACCGCCTGGAAGAAGCCGTGTTGGTCGACTCGCACGAACCGCTGAAGACAGACCTGATTGCTATTGCGCATGCTGGATACGTGACCGAACTGGCGGCGGCATTCTTGGGCGAATCAGACGAGGCCGCTGCTACCTACCAGTTTCTGGTCGAGACCTTGAGCGTTTTAGACCAGGGACCCATGCAGACCACTGACTTGCGGCGCTACGAGCTGAGTGTCCTGAGGCTGGCCGGTTTTGCGCCCCAGTTCGATGCTTGCCTGGATTGCGATGCAAGTCAAAGCCCGGATTGGCATTTCGACATCGACCAGAGCGGCGTCTTGTGCAACGACTGCATCAGCTCCGCCTATTTGGTCAAAATAACCGCGCCTGTCCGCAGATTTCTCAGCGACCTGCAAAGCGGCCAGACCAGCCTGAGCAAGATCGATCCAGCCTGCCAGTCACAGGCGCGCGACCTGCTGGCAAAAATAATCGACCGCCATCTGGGAAAACCACTCAAGTCACGCGAGTTTTTGCGCCAGCTGGCTCAGAAAAAGTAGGATCGAACGGAATTCCGGATCAAGCTAGCGCTTGGGAAAAAAACGTTCTGGGAGCGGTGAAACCGGGCCGTCTTTTCTTTTTTCCGGGGTTGGCATCTTTTTCAGCCGGGCCACTACTTTCTTGACGAGCCCTGGGCAGGCATCGATGTATTTAGAAGGATCTATCTGGCCTCGCTTATCTTCGGGTCCCAGGTTGACAATCTCTTCGAACAATTTCTTCTTAGTGGCCACGTCGATGACTTCGACCTTGATAAAATGGTCTCCTGGCTGCCGCTTGCCAGTCTTTTTGGCAGTCCGATCTATAGTAGCTAGCAACTCCAATTGTGCCGATGAATAATGGCGAGCGGCCCTTGACTTGTTTACATCCAATGGTTTGTTTTTAACAAAAAGATTTCTCTCTTCTTCAGCTCTCAGAAGCATTTTGATATCAGTTTCCGAAAATATTTCTTTGAGTTCTTTTGAAAATTCGTTTATCAACTTAATGGCGATACCCCCACAGATGTGCGTATCCAGGCTGGACTTGCCGATCATCAGCCGGTATCTCGCCTGGGTGGCATCCGCTATGGCTGAATAAACCGGCAGCATCGAAAACAACGTTGTAAGAATAACAAAAGTCACGTTTTTCATGATCTAATATCCTCTTTGTTGTTGCTCGGATAGATTAGTCTAGCACAAGAACACTACTCAAACAGGTCCCGCTCTTCCACTGTTTTCTCTCTCAGCGGGGGTAGGCCTCAGGATAAATCAAGACCCCTAAAGCTTTGAACAACTGAGTGTGATGATCTTTGCAGCGCTTGAGATAATCGAGACTGACCGAATAGACGCGATCTTGTATCTGGCGCCGGCAGGCCAGGATCTTTTTTGGGTCAACCGAGAGTATTTGAGCTCTTGATGCTTTTAAAATAGTCTCAGTCTTTTTTTTGTTCTTCTGCAGGTAGGCTTCGACTTGATCGAGCAAAGTAAGGCAGCTCGAATCGGTGTTTTTCAAGATCAGGCCGGCTCCCTCAATGTAGTAACGGCCCAGTCTTTCCATCCCGGAAAGCTTGCCATGTCCACAATTGACCACCGCATCAAGCTTGCGTAAAAAACGTTTGGGGAGTGGTGAAATTGGGCCGTCTTTTCCTTTTACCGGGGTCGGCATCTTTTTCAGCCGGGCTACTACTTTTTTTGCGATTCTTCGACAGCCATCGACGTAAGTAGAAGAATCCAGCTTGTCTTGCTTACCTCCGGGGCCCAGGTTGACAATTTCTTCGAACAATTTTTTCTTAGTGGCCACTTCGATGACTTCGACCTTGATAAAATAGTCTCCTTTCCAGCGCTGACCAGTCCTTTTTTTCGTGCGGTCCACCGTGCAAAGCAATTTCAGATGGGGTGATGGTAAAGCGCTAGTGGCCTTTGACTCGGTTGCAATTCCAAGATTGATCCGTTCTTCAAATCTCAGCCTCATTTTGATGTCATCATCCGAAATCACTTCTTTGAGTTCTTTTGAGAATTCGATTGTAAGTACATGAGAAACCTGATCGGCGATATGAGAATCAAGGTTGGACTTGTCGATGACTAGCAGATAGTTCGCCCCAGTCGCATCCGCCATGGCTGTAAAAACGGGTATCATTGAAAAAAGAGCAATCAAAACAAAAATAGTTGCCTTTTTCATAATCTAATATCCTCGAACGTCTCAACAGCTATCAGAAAGACGGATTGGACGACATACAGCGAAAGCCCAGGTCGTACGAAGTGGTGTCCGGGCTGATGTAGAAGCGTTCGGCCGCCCTGAGATGGAAGGCGGGCCGGTCGAAGCTGCCGCCCCGTAAAACCTTGAGGCCTGTATCCGTCCATGGTCCCCGGAAACAACCGCTGCCCGAATCCTGGCAGGTGGTGTAGTAATCCGCCTGGTACCAGTCTTGTACCCATTCCATGACGTTTCCGGAAAGGTTGCAGATCCCCTCCCGACTGTTGCCGTCCGGCAGGCTGCAGACCGCTTGCGGGGAGGTTTCTGTACAGGCGTCGTACAAGCTCAGGTTGCAGGCCGGGTCCTGGTCGCCCCAGGGATAGGTGCGCTCTCCCATGGCAGAGGCGGCCAATTCCCAGATCGATTCGTAGGGCAGGATCATCCGGCGCCAGGCACAGTATTCATTGGCTCCGTACCAGGAAACCGCTACCACCGGATGGTGCTCGAAACCCTGATCGGCGACCCATTTTTCGTCCTCGAACTGGATTCGTAAGGCACTGTCTCCAGTGTCCACACACGCGGTTGCCTCGCAGTCGTTGCCGTGATCATTGAGGAAGAAGGCGAACTCCTGGTTGGTCGCCTCGTGAACGTCCAGCCGGTTGGGGTAGACGATCACCTCGTGGATCGGCAGTTCGTCTGAGTCACCCTGGTCCGATCCCATCATGAACGGTACGGCGGTGCCCTCCGGCGGGATACGCACCTGGGGCACAAGCGGGGCAGGCACGCCCTGCTCGCCGACTCCGGCGCAGATGGCGGGAATTCCCTCGGCAATCAACGAACCATCGTCGAGTCTGCGGACATCGAACAGATCCGGCCAGGGCGTGCACGGCCTGGCGCCCATACATACTTCACTCCATTCGTATACGTAACGCCTGCCTTCGAAAGCAACCTCGATGTCCTTCCACATGTGATGCCGCAGGGCGAACAGGAACGAGCCGGCGGGGAGTTCCTCCACCTGCTGTTCGCGGCATAAAAAAGCCCTGGCGGCCTCGTAGGTGACGTCGTCGAAATTGGTGACTTCGACAGCCTCGGCCACCACGAAAATCTCCGCGTGCAATCCTTCGAACTCGAGTTGGCAGCGCACATGGATGTCTAAGTAGGTGTGATCCTGACCCAGGGCATCTTGCAAAACCTGTTCACCCGGCACCGTGTAGGGGAACGGGCATTCGCCCCATAACTGATGGCCACCATCCGTCCCACCATCCTGTCCGGCATCCGTCCCGGCGTCCGTGGCGGTCTGGCTTCCCGAACAGCCGGACCACCAGACAAGGGCAAGCAACGGAATGATGACAACTTTTCTAGCCGACATGATTCTTCTTCCTTTACTGACAAGACGCGTTGGTGCAACTGTCCTCGTCGCAGTATAGCCCGATCATATTCGTAAGCGTGTCATCTTGGCAATCAAGATGGTCGATAAAATCTGTAAACATTACCCAACGGAATCTGAGCTTGCTTCTATGCATATAGTTCTTGAAATCCAGCTCAGTTGACATTCCTCAATCAGGATGGTAGCTTACGCCCGTTTTGGAGGCTCGAATCGGGTGAATTTTCAACGGCTGATACTCACACTTCAGGACTTCTGGGCGAAACGGGATTGCCTGATACAACAACCGCTCGATCTCGAGAAAGGGGCCGGTACGTTTCATCCGGCTACTTTCTTGAGATGTCTCGGCCCCGAGCCCTGGAAAGTCGCTTACGTCGAGCCGTGCCGGCGCCCAACCGATGGTAGATACGGTGAAAATCCCAACCGGCTGCAGCACTACTACCAGTTCCAGGTTATCCTCAAACCGTCACCAATGGATATCCAGGAAGTCTACCTAGATTCATTGCGCGCGATTGGGATAGCGGTTGAAAAACACGATGTTCGTTTCGTCGAAGACGATTGGGAAAGCCCGACCCTGGGCGCCTGGGGATTGGGTTGGGAAGTCTGGATCGACGGTATGGAAGTGACCCAATTCACTTATTTCCAGCAAGCCGGCGGAATCGACCTCAAACCGATTTCCGTTGAACTTACCTACGGCCTGGAACGGATCGCCTTGTTTTTGCAGGACGTAAACAGCGTCTACGATCTCATGTGGAATGATTCGGTCAGCTACGGCCAGGTTCACCACCAGAGCGAAGTCGAGTTCTCGGAGTACAATTTCGAAGTCGCCGATATCAAGATGTTGCTCGAGCTGTTTGAAATGTTCGAAAAAGAATGCTTGCGGCTCAGCCAGTGGGCTCAAAGAGAAGAGGGCGGCCGCTCGCAAGTGTTGGTGGCCTACGATTACTGCCTCAAATGTTCACATGTTTTCAATTTACTCGATGCCCGCGGCGCGATTAGCGTAACTGAACGACAAGCCTATATCGGCCGGGTCAGGGTCCTGGCTAAAGCCTGCGCCGAAGGCTACCTGGCTGAGCGCGAAAGACTGGCCTGGCCGCTGATGCCCAAAGGGGGAGACTAAGACATGGATTTCAAGAGTCTCTTAGACGAGAAATTCATCCTGCTGATGGTCGGCGGCCTGGTGGCCCTGGTTGTTTCCCGCATAATTAAGCGCGGGCGGACACCTGGTGAGCATGCCGGAGCACTCGAGAACATATTGTTTGCGGCCGGCTTGCTGCTGACCATAGCAACTTTGATATTTGGATTTTCGCGGGCCTGTACGCCGGCTGTCGAAAATGAGGAAGAAGAGGAAGTCATAGAACTGGACGAGTATTCAAAAGAGCCGTCTGGCTGCTCGAAACCGAAAAAGAAAATGGATAGGTTCGAGAGGTAGACAAGCCGGCGATGAACTTACTACTCGAAATAGGTTGCGAAGAAATCCCGGCCAGGTTCATACCCCCGGGGCTGCAGGCGCTGGCCGACGGGCTGAGCAAGCTTTTGGCGGATGCCCGCCTGAACGATCCTGACAGCCTGCAACTAAAAACACTTGGAACCCCAAGGCGCCTGGCGCTGATCGCCGAGGGGTTGCCTGAACGTCAACCGGATCTCGAAGAAGAGATCCTGGGGCCTAAAGTCGAAGTCGCTTTTGACGCCGACGGTAAGCCAACCAAAGCCTGCTTGGGTTTCGCCAAGAGCAAGGGGGCCGACCCGGTCGATCTGTTGAAAGTCGATACTCCCAAAGGAAAAGTTGTGGCGATTAAGCGCCAGATCAGCGGCAGCCCGACGATTGAGGTCCTGCCCGGTTTGCTCAAACAACTCCTGGCGAATCTCAGTTTTCCCAAGACTATGCGCTGGGGTACCGGAGAGTACAGCTTCGCCCGGCCGCTGCACTGGATTCTGGCACTGCTTGATAGGCAGGTAGTCCCGTTTGAATTTGCAGGCGTACAAGCCGACAAATATTCCCGCGGACATCGCTTCGTAGCCCCCGGACCTTTCGAAGTTTCAGACCCAAACAGCTATATCGAGACTCTCGAAGCGCATCAGGTCTTGGTTGAGCCCGAGAAGCGCCGCAGCCAACTAATGCAGCAAGCCCGGAAGCTATCCAAGGAACTAGACGGCCAAATAATCGAGGATCAGAAACTCGAAGAAGAAGTCACCTTCTTGACCGAGCGACCGGTGCCGCTGCTGGGCAGGTTCGATGAAGAATTCTTGCGATTGCCCCGGAATGTCTTGATTGCCGCCATGCGCAATCATCAACGTTATTTTTCAGTCGAAGATGAAAACCACAATTTGATAAACGCTTTTGTGGCAATCGGCAACACGCCGGTTGAAGACCCCGATCTCGTCCGGCATGGGTTCGAACGCGTCCTGACTGCGCGCCTGAGTGATGCCAATTTCTTCTACGAAACTGATCAAAAGAAACCGCCCAGCGAACTGATCCTGGCCCTGAAAGACATGGTTTTCCAGGCCGACCTGGGTTCTTACTATGCCAAGACTAAACGGGTAAGCCAACTGGCTGAAGAGATTGCCGGCAAGCTGGCTGACTCGCTCGAGACCGAAAACCTGGCGGCCCGGGTGAACCGCGCGGCCTGGCTGGCCAAGACCGACTTATTGACCGAGATGGTCGGGGAATTTCCCGAATTGCAAGGTCAAATGGGCGGTGTCTACGCCGAGTTGGCCGGCGAAGACAATCGAGTTGCCCAGGCAATCGAAGAACACTACCGGCCGAGATTTGCCGATGATGAAATACCCAAAAGCCACGAAGGCGCGATTGTTTCCCTGGCTGATCGGCTCGATACATTGGCCGGTTGTTTCGGGGTCGGGCTCAGGCCGACCGGTACGGCCGACCCGTATGCCCTCAGACGACAATGCCTGGGTGTCTTGGCGATTCTGGCCGGCAAACAATACCACCTGTCGTTTAGCTGGCTGCTACAACGGGCAGTCGGGCTGGTCAAAGACAAGGTTGCTGCTGCCTTGCTCGAAAAGGCTCGAAAAAAAGAGCGCAAAGCGGCGGCCCGCAAGAAACGGATTGCCAAAGAAATAAGCACAGTCGAACCTTTCGAAGAAAAGCTGATCGAAGATTTGAATGAGTTCGTAAAAGGCCGGTTGCGCGTGCGCCTGGCCGGGCAGGCCCGGACAGATCTAGTCGATTCTGTATTAGCTGCCGGAATCGACGACATTCCCAACGTTCATAAAAGATTGCAGGCCCTGGCTGAGTTCATCACCAAGCCTGGTTTCGAGGATTTGGCGATTGCTTTCAAGCGCGTGGCCAATATCATCAAAGATTTCCCGGGCGCCCAAGTGAACGAAAGCCTGTTCGCAGAGGAGGAAGAGAACGATCTTTTTAAAGTTTTCACAGCGGTGGCCCCTAAATTCGAGGCATTTCTGGCCGAAGGCAAATTTGATAGAAGTGTGGCACTCTTGGCCAGCGAGTTTCGTGCGCCGGTTGATCGGTTTTTCGACAAAGTTCTTGTCAATGTTCCCGATAATCCCGAACTCCAGAACAACCGCAAGGCGCTCCTGGCTGAAATCGAGAAACTATTCAGTCGTATTGCTGATTTTACGAGATTACAACTAAAAGGCTCACAATAGAGAGGAGTATTCTTAATGGCCTCAAAAAAATGGGTATATTTTTTCGGAGACGGCAAAGCCGAGGGTATGGGCGACCAGAAAAATCTGCTGGGCGGAAAAGGCGCCGGTCTGGCCGAAATGAACCGTTTGGGAATTCCGGTTCCGGCCGGGTTCACTATTACCA
This sequence comes from Deltaproteobacteria bacterium, assembly GCA_019307065.1. Taxonomy (GTDB): domain Bacteria; phylum Myxococcota; class B64-G9; order B64-G9; family B64-G9; genus JAFDKH01. The sequence goes on along the minus strand of JAFDKH010000096.1, from coordinate 10,085 downwards.
CCGACGTCTGCACGGCTTTCTACGAAAACAACCGCAATTATCCGGCCGGGGTGGAAAAACAAGTAGCCCACTGCATTGCCAAGGTAGAAAAAATAATGAGGGCCAAGTTCGGGGATGCCAAGAACCCGCTGCTGATATCGGTTCGTTCCGGGGCACGGGTCAGTATGCCGGGCATGATGGACACCGTCTTGAATCTGGGCCTGAACGACACAACTGTTTTAGGCCTGGCCGCTAAAACCAAGAACCCGCGCTTCGCTTACGATTCTTACCGCCGTTTCGTTCAGATGTACGGCGATGTTGTCCTGGGGATGAAGCCCGAGTCGAAAGATGATGAAGATCCTTTCGAAGTTCTTCTAGAGGCCAAGAAAAAATCAGAAGGCGTTGAGTTCGACAACCAACTCAGTGCCGAGGCGCTCGAGGATCTGGTGATCCTCTTCAAAGAGGCTATTAATAAAAACACCGGTCAGAGTTTTCCCGAGCAACCCTGGGACCAGTTATGGGGGGCCGTCACGGCCGTGTTCGGATCGTGGGACAATGACCGGGCCATCGCATACCGTCAGCTAAACGGCATTCCGGGTGACTGGGGCACGGCGGTCAATGTACAGACCATGGCCTACGGTAACATGGGCGAAGATTGCGGCACCGGGGTGTTGTTCAGCCGCGATCCGGCTACCGGAGAGTTCGAGTTGTACGGTGAGTTCTTAATGAACGCCCAGGGTGAAGACGTGGTGGCCGGCACCCGGACTCCCCGGCCGATCAGCGAACTGGCCCAGGTGATGCCCAAGGCCTACGAACAGATTTTGAAAATCACCCAGACGGTCGACACGCATTACCGCGATATGCAGGACATGGAGTTTACTATTCAAAAAGGGAAGCTCTGGATGCTGCAGACCCGCTCCGGCAAGCGAACCGGTTTTGCGGCGGTACGGATCGCGGTCGACCAGGTGGCCGAGGGTCTGATCGACGAGCGAGAAGCCCTGCGGCGCATCCCGCCCGATGCCCTGAACCAGTTCCTGCGACCGGTCTTCGACGTGGCCGACAAGCGCGAAGCTCTCTCGGGCGGGCGCCTGTTGGCTAAAGGCTTGGCGGCCGGTCCCGGCGCGGCCAGCGGCCGAATTGTTTTCAATGCCGAGGATGCCGAAGCCTGGGCCAACCGGGGTGAGAACGTCATCTTGACCCGGATCGAGACGTCGCCCGAGGATATCCGTGGCATGGACGCCGCGGTCGGGATCTTGACCGCCCGGGGAGGCATGACTTCGCATGCCGCCCTGGTGGCGCGCCAGATGGGTAAAGTCTGCGTGGCCGGCTGCGGAGAACTGAATATAAACTACAAGGCCCGCAACATGCGCGTCGGCGACATGACTATCCAGGAAGGCGACTGGTTGTCGATCGATGGAACCAGCGGTGAGGTGATCAAGGGTAAACTCAAGACGATCCCTTCGGAGGTCATCCAGGTTCTGCTGGATGAGAGCCTGCCGGCCGAGCAATCGCAACTATACAAGGTCTACCAGAAGCTGATGAGTTGGGCCGACCGCTTCCGCGAACTGGGTGTACGCACCAATGCCGACCAACCTGATCAGTCTCAACAAGCAATTAGTTTCGGGGCCGAAGGAATTGGTTTGTGCCGCACCGAGCATATGTTCTTCGGCGAAAACAAAATCGGGCCGATGCGTGAAATGATTCTGGCGGGCGACACAGCCGCCCGCGAAAAAGCTCTTGCAAAACTGCTGCCGCTGCAGAGAGAAGACTTCTTCGGTATTTTCGAAGCCATGGGCGTCAAGCCGGTTACCATTCGGACCCTCGATCCCCCCTTGCACGAGTTTTTGCCGCATGCCCAGAATGAAATCGTTAAGTTGGCCCAGAGCATGGGTGTCTCTGAAAATACCCTGGTCCACAAGATCGATAGCATCCGCGAAACCAACCCGATGCTGGGACACCGCGGTTGTCGTTTGGGGGTAACTTATCCCGAGATTACGGCCATGCAAGCCAGAGCCATAATGGAAGCGGCTTGCCAGGTAAAGATTGCCAATGGTGTTACGCCGCATCCCGAGATCATGATTCCGTTGGTCGGACACGTCAACGAACTGGCCCACCAGGTCAAGGTCGTTCGCGAGGTGGCCGAAAACGTACTTGCCGAACAAGGCGTCGATATTCCTTACCTGGTCGGCACTATGATCGAGCTTCCGCGGGCAGCCTTGACCGCCGATCAAATTGCCAAGCATGCCGAGTTCTTCTCTTTCGGCACCAACGATTTGACCCAGACTACTTTCGGACTGAGCCGTGATGATGCCCAGGGATTTTTAAACCCCTACATCGAGATGGGTATCATCGAAGATGACCCATTCCAGACTATAGATATAGACGGAGTCGGTCGGCTGCTGGCCATGGGAGTCAAGCGCGGCCGGGCCACCAACCGTAAACTGAAAATCGGGATCTGCGGCGAGCACGGCGGCGACCCAAAGACGATTCACTTCTGTCACCGGGTCGGTTTGAACTACGTTTCCTGTTCGCCTTTCAGGGTGCCGATTGCAAGGTTGGCGGCCGCCCAGGCAGCTATCGAAGAAAGAGATGAATTGAGAGCGGCCCGGCAGCAACAAAAAACTGTCACGAAAACTGTCAAAAAGGTAAAGACTGTCAAGAAGAAGACTGTCAAAAAGGCAAAGACTGTCAAGAAGAAGAAGATTGTCAAAAAGAAAAAGCCGGTCAAGAAGAAAGTAGCTAAGAAGAAACCGGCTAAGAAGAAGAAAGTAGCGAAGAAGAAGCCGGCCAAGAAGAAGAAGACACCCAAGAAGAAACCTGCTAAGAAGACGATTAAGCGGAAGAAAACAGCTAAGAAGAGTGTTAAGAAGAAGAAACCAACGAAGAAATCGAGGAAACGCAGGTGAATAAAAGCATCTATCGACTGATATTTACAGGTCTTTTGATTGCCGGCCTGGTAAGCCTGAATTGCGACGAGCAGCGCTCAGCCGATAAGTTGCCCGACAATGAGTTTCAGTTCCCGGTCGGACTAGCCGTTCACCCACAGGGTTTTGCCCTGGTGGTCAGCTCGAACTTCGATCTGCGCTATCAAAGCGGTTCGCTGCAGGCGATCGACCTGAATGCTTTAGAAGGCAAGATACGTGCCGGAACAGGCCTGACCGAAGATCACCGTGATTTGATCCTGGACGACCGCGCAGTCGGGATCCCCAATTTCGGCGGAGTGGTCAAACTGGTCAGCGATGATAACAACGGCCTGGCCATGGTTACCTCGCGCGAGTTGAACGAGCTGTATCTGATCGATTTAGAGATCAACGGCAGCGCAATTTCATTCAACTGCTGGGCCGGGGGCATCCGCCCGTCCGACACCAAGGCCCCGCTGTGTGACGGAGCAAGAAACGTCATTGATCTGGGCGAGGACGACCCTTTCGACTTGCTGGTCTTAGAAGACAGCGACCCGCAGGCGGACTGGGCCGAAAGAAGCTGGACGGTCTATACCACCTTCCTGAGAAGCGAATTTCTCAAGGTAGTCGATATCCCGGCCGGCCGGCCCGTCTCTGATGACACACCTTCAGAAACCCATGAGCTCGAGCTGAGCTCTTTCGGCGCCAACGATTTGGCCCAGTCGTCGGCCAGTGGACTGATTTTCATCACCACCCGCTACAACGACAGCTTGACCAACCCGATCCATTATTTCGACCCGAGCATGGGTGCCCAAGCCGAGATGGCATCGCAGAATTTGTATCCACTGTTTTTGGGCAACGAAACCCGCGGTCTGGATTTTACCGACGACGGGTTTACTGCCGTGGTGCTCGTCAGAAACCCGGATATGTTGGTCTTTTTAGACACCACTTTGGATGACAGCGGAAAACCGAAAAACACTTTCGGCGGTGAAGTAATCGTCTGTAGCAATCCCTCTCGGGTTCAAGTCTATCAAGAGCGAGCCTACATAACCTGTGCCGAAGACGATGCAATTTATGTAGTCGATACGGTTACCCGGCGACTGGTCGAGATTCGCGAAGACATCTGTCGCGGGCCGTTCGATATGGCTTTTTACAGCCGCGGCGGCGGCGACGACCTGAATTGGTTGTTGGTGACTTGCTTCGAAGACAACGTAGTCGCTGTAGTCGACGTTGACCAGGATTCGGCCGGCTATCTGGACGTTTTGGCCCGGGTCGGCAAATTGAGAATCGAGGATTGACTTGATCAACAAAATGCTCAAGATAACAACCTTGCTGGCAATCGTGGCCCTGTGGGCTTGCGAAGCACCCAGGCCGTCGATGTCCGGCCGGCTGTCCGGTCCGACCGACTTAGAAGTGGTCAAGAGTTGCCCGCAGGAGGTGCCCGACTGCAAGGAGAGCGACAAGCGCCATCTTTTGTTGATACCCAACTCGCTGGAAAACTCGGTCAGAATCTTCGACGTTCAAGCGCGCAGTTTCTTTAAGGCCCCCAACCCGCTGTTTCCTTTCTCAATCCAGGTCGGTCAGCATCCCCGCAATATGGTGGTCGATCCGTTGGGTAGGTTCGCCTTCGTGGTCAACGGCATTTCGGAAGACGTTTCGGTAATCGATCTTGCCCCAAATAGTTTGATCGAGGTCGACACCGATTGGAACAGCTGCTCCTCTTTCTGTGGCCCATGTAGAGACGAGGAGGGAAAGCCGATCAACACCGACGGGCCTCAAGACGACCGTTGCCAGGCCGGCGTCAGCCGGGTGGCTCTGAGCCCCGAAGAAGGCTGCCAGCCCGAAGATATAGTTACGATCAAGGACGCTCGTCTGCCGGATCCAGCAGATTCCACGAAAACTGTCCCCTGGCTTTCTGAATTACCCTTACCGGCCTATGTCAGCCTGCCGGGCAGCGGGCAGGTGGCCGTGCTGGAATTCTTGTACCCCGGTCAATGGAATATGAACTACGCCCAGCATATGGAAACCGTCATGCTATACGATGTCGGCGGGCAGCCTTCGGGCCTGGAGATCACCAACGACGGCGGCCTGGTTTTTGTGGCCGACGAGGCCTCGGACAGCATCGTGGTGATCGATACCTACCAAAAAACTTTCAGCCGGGTCAACATCGGCGGGACTTCCCGGCGCCTGGCCTTGACGCCCGACGAATCTGTCCTCTACGTGGTGCGCACCGACGATAGTCTAATTAGCTTAGTCGACGTGGCAACTTTGACTAAAATCAACCCGGGGGTAGCCGGACCGAATTCGACCAACCCCGAAGGCTTAAGTGAAGATCTGGGCCTGCCCGGCATCCCGCGCTCGATTACTTTCGTGAGCGGTATGACAACATTGGTTTACGACGAGTCCAATGCTTCCCAACGTGATCACACCACCGAAATGCTGAGTATCAAAGAGCTTGCAGATATTAATGAGGTAGATAGCGTTTGGGTCGAGCCCAAAATCGAAACATTTGCCTACGTCTCCAACTTGAACGGCCAGGTACACGTTATCGACGCCGTAAATCACCGGGCAGTCGATCTCGAGCCCTTCGTCGGAGCAGCCGTCAGCGGCCAGCCGGAACTCAGGATCGCTGGTGAGGTTATCCTGGACGCAAATTGGGTATCTGTTTGCGAGGAGCTTGACAAGTGCCCCTATCCGCAATTGGTTGGCTTCGGCGAATATTACGAAGCTCCGAGAGTAGTAGAAGATGAAGTTTCACTTCTCGCGTCATGCAGCGGGAACGGCAAGGTCGAGTTGGCTCAGCCGGGAGAAGACCCTGAGGTCTTAGTACCGATCTGTGTCTGTGATCCCGGTTACCACGCAGTCGGCAGGGATTGTGTGGCTGAAGGCATCGAAGAGATTTGGCGCGACTATTACGGCATTCATATCCGCTCGGGCATCTCCCGCACCGAGAGCTGGATAATGACCTACGAGGGGATCTTGCCGGGCACTGAGCAGTCATCCAGCGGGCGGCTCTTTTCTTTTCGCTTAGAAGACGACCGCCCGGGGATCGATTTCGTCGAGGCCGGGGTGCAGGTCGGAGATTACCTGCAAGTCTTGAGCGCCCCCTCGGTCATTTCGCGCGAGGGCGACGACCCCTGTCGCAAAGGTTCGGGCGCTGACGAAAGAGACTATGACAGCACTGATTTTACGATCCTTACGGTCGGTACCAATTTTCTCGAGCTCGAACCAGCCGCCGGTCTGGATCCTTCACTGTGTTGGCCGGAGGCAGTCCGTTACCGGGTCAGGGTCAAGCAGGCCTGGACCGTCTGGGGCTCGGCCAGCGGCATCCAGCCGCGCCTGACCATGATCCCTTATACCGAAGAACCGCCGGCCGACCCGGTCTACAACAACGGTCAGATTGCTTTGACAATGTTCGAACCGGGCGCCGCAGAAGAAGATATCTTGCTCGAGCGCGATGACAGCTGGACCTTTATTACCAACGACGGTTTTATTGCCACCAAATTCGCACCCACGGTTTCTGCCGGTGCCGCCGGAGCCTTGATTGCGCTGGATACAGATGAAGACGATGATTCCGCTACTATCATGGACGACCGTGTCTACGTCATCTTCGAGGGCTCGAACGCCTTGTTGGAGTTTTTCCCGGCTGCTTTGGATGCCTCCAACTTCCTGTTGTTTCAGTAGGGCAGGTAGGAAGTTCCCATCAGATAACCATTAAATAAACAGGCTTCTCCTCAGATTTTCACGGTCTCACAAGACCGGATCGAACAACCAACTTTTTGATATCCGTACTAAATCCCCGCCTAAGCGTGTTGGCATGCGGCATGCAATCATAACCAATCGATTTGTATTTTGATGAACGATGAATTGATGAAAGATGAGGCTTGCGATGAAGGTTGCCGGGCATGTGACCGTGGTCAGTCTGTTGTTGGCTGCTCTTTCTCAGCCGGTTAATGCAAATGATGATAGGTACCGCACCGAGCTGATAGGTTCGATGATGCTGCGCTCGGAGGTCGGTGCTCAGGTCCCGCTTGACTCTCCCGGCGGGACCTTGCGGTTTGATTTTGGGCGTCACCTGGGAGCCAATTTCTGGTTCCTGGCATCTTTGGCCTGGGCCCGGATTAACGGAGGAAGTGCACAAGACTGTAGCGAGTGTATCGAAGCTCAAACCAGCGACTCGATGATCGGCGGGCTTGGGTTCAGATATGTTTTTCCGGTGACTGAAATGGAGATCTTCGTGCAGGCCGGGGTAGGCTACCTTTTGGATATCGTTGACCAATCCGGTGACGGCGCCAGACCGCCAATGGGTTTTAACAACCAGGTAGCCTTTCTAGGTAGTTTCGGGGCCGGTTATGGCTTGACGGACTATCTAACTGTCGGGATAAGGTTCGACACACTCTTAGGGGCCGATCTGGATGCGATCAATATTGGCTGCTATACTGGGATGAATTTCTGAGCATGACCGGGAGCAATCGATGAAATTGTGTACAATAGTAATGGGGGCGGCCATATTTATATCCGCCTGCAGCCCAACCAATCAACACAATCAAAATGGGGATCCGCCCGAAAACCGGATGCTGATAATCGCAGCCGATCAACTGAGCGAGAGTGCCGAAGAATACTACAACTATCGCAAAGACTCCGGCTGCGCTATGGAAATGTCTTATACTTCCGAATTGTTAGTCATGTATCCCAATAAAACACTTGAAGAAACAGTTTTCGAAAGAGTGGCCGAATTTGCGGCCCAGGCCCCGATCGATCAAGAGCTCTACGTCTTGTTTATCGGTGACGCCAAGCTAGTCGACAATCAAAACACGGCCTTCGTGCCGATCGCGACCGGAGGCAAGGGGCAAAGCTGGTGGTGTTACGGCGACACTCCCTTTGCCGATCTGGACGGCGACAACATTCCCGATTTGAACCTCGGCCGGCTGCCGTTTAGTGAAAACGCTCAGGTCAGAATGTACCTCGAGCGCCTGAAGGAATACGAAGCCGGATATTCTCCCGGGCCGTGGAACAAGACCGTCAGTGCTTTCGCCGGTGAGGGTGGTTTCGGCGAGACGATTGACGGCTTGTTGGAGATGGTAGCCGGTTGGGTCTTCGACGAGATGTCCTATGATTTCGACCTGAGCATGACCTATGCCTCGGCGACTTCGGAGTACTATCTGCCCTATGATCTATGGGATGCCGACTATGCCCAAAAGTACGAAAACGGCGCCGTAATGATGCCCTATATCGGCCACACTCTTGGACAAGTATCATGCTGCGAAAATCAGCCCCCGGCCAGGCGGGGATTGTTGGCTTTTTTCTCATGCGGCGACGGATCGTTTCAGGATGGGACCGACTACTCCGAACAGTTGTGCCTGGCCGAGGAGGTCTTGCTCAGGCCGTACGGTCCGATCGCCAGCCTGGCTGCCACGACTACCTCTCACCCATACGGCAACGCCATTTTACCGCGCGAACTCGGCCACGCCGTTTTGGATTTGCGCGAAGCAACCTACGGCCGGGTGCTGACTGTCGCCAAATACAACATGGTCCACCGGATCGACGAGCTGCGCCAGACGATCGACGGGGCTTCCGGGCCCTACGTCAACGAGCCGCTCGAAGACATAATCCAGTCACACCTGGTCATGTACAATCTGCTGGGCGACCCGCTGGCGCCTACCCATGTTCCCCAGGCCGAGGTGACTTTCGATAATCCCGAAGATGTTGTGGCCGGCCAAACTGTGACCCTGACCGGCAACGCCCGCCGGGCTAAGGCGCAGTCTTCATTGCGTGAAGGCGATCTGATCGTGACCCTTGAGAGCAAGCGCAGCATTATCCTGAACGAGCCTGACATAGACGAAAATCAGC
>JAFDKH010000096.1:0-1348 GCA_019307065.1 Deltaproteobacteria bacterium | reverse complement strand
GCCGGATTATAATCGGGCCCGGCATGCCGCCTCTAACAACAAGGTGATTGCCACTGCAACAGGTACAGTCGATGACACTGCTTTTGAAGTAGAGTTGGATGTCCCGCCCGATTTGCCGGCCGGCACATATTACCTGAAAGGCTACGCTTTCAACCAGACTATGGACGCGATTGGGTCGGTAGAAATTGAATTAAACTAGAAGGCCGTTCGGGCTCAATCCATATTTTGGAACAGGTCTATCGAGGCCAACTCGCCGCGATCGAAAAAGACGCCTTCGCACTTGTCACACCAGTCGAAGTTGACATCGCCGGCGCCCTTGAGCTGCATCATCGGGTTGTCGCATTTGTAGCAATGGGCCGGGACCTCGTCCATGTGCTCGGCTTTCTTCGAATATGCGCAGATGTCGATTATCGAACCGATGTCCTTGTCGTCGACGTCTTTGAGTTCACCCTTGTCCAGGAAAAAACCCCCGCAGCCGGGGCAGCGGTCGATCTGGATGCCTTTGACTTCTTTGATAACCATCTCGGTCTTGCACTTGGGGCATTTCATGTAGGCTTCCTCCACAATATTTTTACTCGTAACAGACTGTTTGAAGTAAACCATATGCGCAAGTACGAAGCAACTGGCAATTTCTCACAAGATACTTCAAGATATGCCCTGAGGAGATTTCGCCATGAAACGCTTTGTAAAAATATTTTTCTTATTCCTGTCAGTCGCATTCTGGATAGCTGCTTGCAGTAGCGGTACGACAGGAAACAACGAAGAGCCGCAACAAGACGCGGACGCAGGCCAGCCAGCCGATGACGGCGGCGCAGACGGAGGTACTGACAACGACCAGGCCGATGGCCTGGCAGACCAGGCCGGTGACACGGTCGGCGATCCCGGCGATTTTGAACCTGAATTGCCGATCGTCCGTTTCAGAACCACCGGGCAAGTCACAAGTGAAAATGTCAGGAGCGTGACCACCCAACTGGTGCTTTCAAAGCCCGGCGCTAGGGATATCACTGTTTATTACGAACTCTCGGGCACGGCCACAGACGGCGAAGACTACAGCGTGGCTGACGGCAGTCAGAGCCCGGTCACAATCTTGGCTACTGAAGTCAGTCGCAATCTGCAGATTCATATTATGGGCGACGGAATCGACGAAGCGACCGAGGAGTTCAAGCTGACCCTGACTAACGCCTTCGGGGCACAAATCGGTTCGCCCGACAGCCATACTGTCATATTGACCGGACTTAACCCCTTAGATGACATCAAACCCGGGCATTGGTTCGAGGTGCCCAATTCACATCTGGCAGATCATCTGCCCGATCCAATCCCGCCCAACTGGGGCGGACCGGGTTCTATT
>JAFDKH010000010.1 GCA_019307065.1 Deltaproteobacteria bacterium | reverse complement strand
TGTTGATTGAAGCCGAGACAGTCATCTGGGCGGCCAGCTCGCGGCCGATTTCGATCTGACAACTCTTGTCGTAGCAAGCTTTGTGCGACTCGGCCTTCTGGATCAGCAAGCGTTTTCTGATTTCATCGCGCGGGATAATCCGGAAGTTGCCGCCCTCACCCAGTTTGGAGGCCAGGTAGTCCGAAAGCGAGAGCAACTCCTGGGCGCTCAGCGGCGAACCGCGATTCTCGATCTCGAAAACGGCCAAGATCGGTGCGACTTTTTCGTCTTGTGCAAAAACACAAAGCGGCAGCAACAGAAACGGCACTGCTAATAAAATCTTGGCTCTCATATAAGCTCAATTTTTACCACGAAAATTGAATAGGTACCATACGAACCTGTCAGATTTTCGCGACTGTCGCGAGTGTCGCGAAAAAGTCTGTTGTGTCTATTTTGCCTTTATATATTAGTGTGTTATCCAGCTATCAAACACAGCCAGGAAACGGCAAGAAACAGGCAGTATTGAGATTACTTCTAGGCTAGTACGACCACGCAACCGAAAGGCCGGAGAAGGTCGGGCGGACACCGTCTTGATTGGTGGTCAGGTGTACGTCGACTGACAGCCAGCGGTGGCCTTGCAAACCGGGACAGGCCGACAAGTCGGCCGGGGGAGTTGTAAACGGGCCGCAGACCGGGCTGGGATTGGTAACCAGTTCGGCCTCGCTGTCGGCCGAGACGAAGGTCAAGGTGACCGCCGTGCCCGGCGGAGTAGTGGCAGTCCAACTGGCCGAGTGCCAGATCGGAAACTCGTAGCCGGTGTCGAAATTCTGGATCCAGTGACCTTCTCTGGTGGTAACGATACGCAACTGCATGCCGGTCATATCGCTGTAGGTATACATGCCGGAACCCGACTCGACTTCGAAGGTAGCATCGAAAGTACAATCGGGGAAATAGCGATGGGCATAGCCACCTAATCGCTGAACCACCCAGACCTTGTCTTCCGAGTCAATAGCCACTCCGCGGGCGTCGGTGGCGCCCGGGCCGGTCATGGGCACATCCAGGTCGCACAGAATCGAACCGTCGTCGGGGTTTATCTTGAAAAGCTTGTTCTGATTGTGCGAGCTAGCCCAGACATAGCCGAAACGATCGACAGTCACCCCGGTGACGTTTCCGCCGCAGACGGCGGAGTTGGCCACAGTGTAGGGAGGGTTGGGCTCGAGACTGTGTACACAACCGGTGCCCCACCAGTTGCCGTACCAGATCTTGCCGTCAACCGGTGAAATCGCAATTCCGTACCAGGACGGATTATTGACCAGATCAAAGGCGCCGGTGGCCGTATTGAGCCGGATGGTGTTGTTGGTCGTATGCGTATGGGCTGTACCCGAGGCCGACCACAAATAGCCGTTACCGTCGACCGCCAGACCGTAGATGCTGGTACCAACGTTGATTGTATCGAGCACTTCACAACAGGGCGGCGAACTACAATCGAAATCGTTCACATTTGTGCCATGTACTTTGTAGACAGTCTGGCCTTCCCAAGTGCCGAACCAGACGTTGCCATCCCCGTCGATGGCCACACCCCGGCAACGACCAACTGCATCCACCCGGCAAAGCAGGTTGCCGTCGGCATCCAGGTGCACTCCGTTGGAATAGTTGGGATCGTTAATACTCCCACTACCTCGGTTGCCCACCCAGACCGAGAAATCAAGCGCTACAGCGGTCCGCGAGGGATCGTCACCATGCGAACCAACCTGCCAGATCTTTTCACCAGTAACCGTGTCGAGCTTGGCGACTTCGTCTTTTGCGTTGACCGCCAGGTAGATAAAGGGCGTGGTGGCTGTGCCCTGGCCTAAGGTAATTGAATCGGGGTCGCCCGGATCGGGCTCGGTCCCGTTGCATTCGCGATGCGGGTCTCCGCAATGACCGGGTGTGTCCCACTCGACTTCGTAGCAAGGCACATCGGGACAGGTCCCGCAGGCGGTCAAGACCCCCTCGTCGATCAAGCCGTCGCAATCGTTGTCGACCCCGTCACAGACTTCGACCGGAGTTTCGGCGCACTCGCCGCAGGGATTGGTAACGCCCTCGTCGGTCCAGCCGTCGCAATCGTTGTCGACCCCGTCGCAGACTTCGGTCGAGTCGCAGAAACCGCAGGCATTCGAGCCGATCGCCCATAGTTCATCGATCTCGTCGTCGCAGTCGTTGTCGACTCCGTCGCAGACTTCCGGCTCGGGAATCACGTCGCCGATACACTCCGACCAGAACTCGCCGTCGATGCAAGTCATAGTGCCCCACTGGCAGGTCCCGACCCCCTGGGTGCCGTCCGGGCCGCGATAGCATTGTTTCTCTTCGGTGCCCGAACAACCGCCGCACAACTCGTCGACCGACCCGTCGCAATCGTTGTCCAGCCCGTCGCCGCAGACTTCGGCAGGCACTTCTCCGCAGGTCCCGCAGGCGTTGGTCACACCGTCATCGACAATCCCGTTGCAGTCGTCGTCTATTTCGTTGCAGGTCTCGATCTCCCCGGGATTGACGTCCGGGTTGTTGTCGTTGCAGTCTTCGGGCGGGCGGTAGCCGTCGTTGTCAGAATCCGGCAGGCAGTCTTCATCGATAAAGCCGTCGCAATCGTTATCAAGAGTGTCGGCCAGGAAGCCGTCGCATTCGATACCGGCCAACACCTCGCCCTCGCAGGTTGTCCAGACGTAATCGTCGCCCTGTGGCACGCAATCATGCGTACCGCCTTTGCAAATCCCGACTCCTAAGTGGCTGGGCGGGCCCGAGTAACACGGTTGCCCGACCGGCGGATGACACTCACAGTTGCTGCCCGCGCCGCCTTCGTCGCATTGACAGTTCGGGTCGCAAGAACAATTTTCGTCGATCTGATTGTCGCAATTATTGTCCAGCCCGTCGCCGCAAATCTCTACCAGCGGATCGGGTTCGCCGGGCTCGGGACAGACGCCGCAAACGTTAAGCAAATCCTCGTCGGTAGAACCGTCGCAATCGTTGTCTTCCAAATCGCAAACTTCGTCGACCGGAACTTGCTCACCCATACAGTCGCCGTACTCTTTGTCGTCTCCGCAAATCATGATGCCCGAACGGCACAGGCCTACGTCTTTAGTCTCGATCGAGCCGGTATAACAGGCCCGCCGGTCGCCGCGCTCGCAGCCGCAGTCGGCTTCGTCGGTAAGACCGTCGCAGTCATTGTCGATATTGTCGTGACAGACTTCGGGCGCCCCGGGATGAACCATGCGGTCGCTGTCGTCGCAATCGTCGCCGAGGGCACAATTATCCCCGTAACCATCGCCGTCTTCGTCGATGCACAGGTTGGTCCCGCCGTCACCGTCGCCGTCGCCGCCGTCATTTTGGACCTGGACCGCCTGGCAGAAACCGTTATCGCATTCTTCGCCCGGCGGACAATCGGCGTTGCTTCCGCAGGGAGTCAGGCAATGACCCGAGATACACTGCATACCCTCGGGACAATCGGTCGAGGTCACGCAATCGGTGCGGCAGGTCCCGTCTATGCAGCTCATGCCCTCGGGACAACCAGCATCATCCGAACACAGGATCGGCCCGGGCGAGGTCTCGTCCGAACAGGCCCACAGGGCCACCAGAAAAAATAATGCCAGTCCCAGACTCCACGTTCTTTGTCCTTTGATCATGATCATCTCCATAGGTTTCATTTAGCTGAACAGACACCTAACTTTTAGTCTACCCCATAAGAGCTAAAAATCCGAATCGGTCACCTGGCCGAGTACAGAAATACTCAGTAGTCTGAATAACTACTGCAATTTCAAGGAAATCGGCGGTGTTACTTTAGATCAGTACGACCAGAAGACCTGTAGCCCGGAGAATGACGGGCGCACGCCGTCCTGGGTCGTGTTCAACACGACGTCGGCGCTCAACCAGCGGTGGCCGTGCAGAGTCGGGCAAGTGTTGTACAGGTCGGCCGGAGGTGTAGCGAAAGGCCCGCAGACCGGGCTGTGGTTGGTGACCAGCTCGGCTTCGCTGTCGGCCGAGACGAATGAGATCGTCACCGAGGTGTTGGCCGGGACGGTCGCCTGCCAGGTGGCGCTGTGCCAGATCGGCGAGGCGTAACCGGTATCGAAGTTCTGAATCCAGTGGCCTTCGCGGGTTGTTACCATGCGCAGCTGCATACCGGTCATGTCGGAATAAGTGTAAAGCTCGTATCCGGGGTCGACCGGGAAGGATTGATCCAGCGAACAGTCATCGGGATTGTATCGGTTGGCGTAGCCGCCATAGCGATTGGGCACCCAGATCATGCCCGAGGCGTCAACGGCAACCCCGTGAGGATGATCGCCATTTGAAACTGTCGTGCCGCACAACCTGGCGCCGGTGGTAGGATCGATCTTGACCACCTCGTTGGTTCCGTAGCTCGAGCCCCAGATGTAGCCGTCCTGGGCAACTGTTACGGCGGTTACGTTACTCACGCTGGTGTTGAACAATGAATTAGGCGCATCGCCGTTGATTTTGTGAACAACTCCGCCGCCCGACCAGCCGCCGAACCAGACGTCGTTATTCTGGTCGATGGCGATACCGTAATGAGTTGGATTGGAAATGGTATCCACTATTTGCATGTTAACAGTATTCACTTTTACCGTAGTAGGGTGCGAGGCCGTCCACAGAAAACCGTTGCCGTCGATGGCCAGACCATAGACGGAAACCCCGACGTTCACTGTGCCCAGGACTTCACAACAAGGCGGGTTGACGCAACCCGTAGGGAGCACGTTCGAACCGTGAACTTTGTACAAAGTCTGGCCGCTGTATGTTCCGAACCAGACGTTACCGTCGCCGTCGATGGCCACGCCGCGGCAGATGTTCGGTGCGTCGACGCTGCATATCCGGTTGCCGTCGGCATCCAGGTGCACTCCGTTGGAGTACACCGCGCTGCTGGAACCGGCAAAGCCCCGGTTGCCGACCCAGACCGAGAAGTCGAGTGCAACCGCTGTGCGCGAAGGCGCATCGCCGTGCGAATCGACCTGCCAGATTTTCTGGCCGGTTTCGGTATCGAGCTTGGCGACTTGATCGCGACCGGTGACGGCGATGTAGATAAACGGGGTGCGCATGGTGCCCTGGCCCAAAGTTACCGAATCGGGGTCGCCCGGGTCGGGCTCGGTCCCGTCACAGTCGCGATGCGGGTCGTCGCAATCACCGGGTGAGTCCCAATCGACTTCGTAGCAAGCCACGTCGGGACAGGTCCCGCAAGCGGTCAAGACGCCTTCGTCGGTCAGGCCGTCGCAATCGTTGTCGATTCCGTCGCAGACTTCGACCGGAGTCTCGGCGCACTCGCCGCAGGGATTCATAACACCTTCGTCGGTCCAGCCGTCGCAATCGTTGTCGACTCCGTCGCAGACTTCGGTCGAGTCGCAGAATCCGCAGGCATTCGAACCGATCGCCCATTGTTCGTCGATTTCGTCATCGCAGTCGTTGTCGACTTCGTCGCAGACTTCCGGGTCGGGAATCACGTCACCGATGCATTCCGACCAGAACTCGCCGTCGATACAACTCATTGTGCCGATCACGCACTGCCCGACTCCCTGGGTGCCGTCCGGTCCGGCGTAACAGTCTTTGGTCTCAGTGCCCGAACAACCGCCGCACAGTTCGTCGACCGACCCGTCACAATCGTTGTCCAGCCCGTCGCCGCAGACTTCGTCGGGCACCGGCCCGCAGGTCCCGCAGGCGTTGGTCACGCCGTCATCGATGATCCCGTTGCAGTCGTCGTCTATTTCGTTACAGGTCTCTACTTCTCCGGGATTGACATCCGGATTGTTGTCGTTGCAGTCTTCGGGCGGACGGTAGCCGTCGTTATCTGAATCCGGCAAGCAGTCTTCATCGATGAAGCCGTCGCAATCGTTGTCCAGACCGTCGGCCTGTCCGCCGTCGCATTCGATCCCGGCCAGGACCTCGCCCTCGCAGGTCGTCCAGACGTAGTCGTTACCCTGCTGCACGCAATCATGCGTGCCGCCTACACAGATCCCGTTGCCCAGGTGGTTGGGCGGACCCGAATAACACGGCTGCCCGACCGGCGGGTGACATTCGCAGTTGCTGCCCGAGCCGCCTTCGTCGCAAAGACAGTTCGGATCGCAAGAACAGTTTTCGTCGATCTGATCGTTACAATTATTATCCAGCCCGTCGCCGCAAATCTCTACCAGTGGATCGGGCTCGCCCGGCTCGGGACATACGCCGCAAATGTTAAGCAAATCCTCGTCGGTAGAGCCGTCGCAATCGTTGTCTTCGGCGTCACAGATTTCGTCAACCGGAATTTGCTCGCCCATGCAGTCGCCGTACTCTTTATCGTCTCCGCAAATCATGATGCCCGAACGGCATAACCCTACGCCCTTGGTATCGAAGGGGCCGGTATAACAGGCCCGCCGGTCGCCGCGCTCGCAGCCGCAGTCGGCTTCATCAGTCAGGCCGTCGCAATCGTTGTCGATGTTGTCGTGACAGATTTCAGGCGCCCCGGGATGAACCAGGCGATCGTTGTCGTCGCAATCAGTGCCCAGGGCACAGTTTTTACCGTAGCCGTCTTCGTCGAGATCTATGCAGTCCGTAGTGCCGCCGTCTCCGTCAGTACCGCCGTCTACGGGTTCGTCAGCCTTGCAGAAGCCCAATTCACAATGTTCACCCTGAGGACAGTCGGCATCACCCTGGCAAGGCTGTTGGCAAAACCCCGAAAGACATTGCATGCCCGCCGGACAGTCTTCGGAAGTCAGACAAATCACACGGCAGACATCACCGGCGCAGCCCTGGCCTTCGGGACAATCGGCATCCGAATCACAAAAAATTGGCCCCTGAATTATTTCGTCCGAACAGGCAAACAGTGAAAACAAAATAAAGCAACACGCACCTAAAACATAACACCTGGTATTGTGTTTCATGGCTTCCTTCCCATAATCATAAGTAGTACAACTACCTACATCTATCTTTTACTATTATATCATTTATAAGAGATTTATTAAAATCGGTCAACTGGACGATGGCCCTGAGAAAGCCTTCTGGTGAAGGCTAACGGCCAACCTCGCTGGATGTTTTTTTACCATGAATCTTGACGTGCTCGCCCTTGAGGATTTCCGGCACCGGGCTGGCCTGAATCCGCAGGCCGCCGTCATTTTCTAAAATCATGCGGTAAATCTTGTCGGGCACGAAACGGGTCGCCGGGGCTTCAATCTGGGCGTTTTTTACCCCGGCCTTTTTACGGCTGTTCTCATCCAGGGCATACACCCAAAACGATTTCCAGTATTTGCTCTCGATCTCGTTGACCTGCGGGTCGTCGCTCTTTAAGCTGTAGCCGCCGGGTACTTCCATCGGCCGGTTGATATCACAGCTCTCATAAGTATTGCCTCTATCGTCCAAGGCAAAAGCCCGCCTGAACAGGTAAATGCTCTTGCCCTTGCCTTCTTTAATCAGGTCGTCGTTGAGCCTTATTACCAAAGCTTCGAAATGAATCACGTCGTTGACCGAAAAAGTGCAAAAAACCGGGTCGAGGGGTTTGTCTTTGCCTTTGTACTCTAAAATCTTTAAGCGAACCTGGGTGGGATTGCCGTCTTCGTCACGACGATAGTCTTCGACCCAGACATCGGCCACGCGGCGCTCGGCCGTCAGGCGCGCGACCATTTCCTTGAGTACTTCAACCTCGCGCTGGTTCTGATAAAACCACCAACCACCGACCGAGGCCGCGCCTAAGATAATCAGCAGCAGCAGACGCCGTAGCCAGCCAAAAAAGCCGACACTCTTTTTCTGGACTGATTCATTGGCCGCCATGTTTCTCCTTTGCGCCGTAGCTTCAGCTACGGCGGATAAAAAACTGCAGCTGGTGTTTCGGATATAAAAACTGTTACCATACCTGCAATGAAAAGAGCAAACCTCAGTTGTGGCGATATGAATCGGCCGGCCCTGGCTGCAAGCTGCTGCTTGCCGGTTATCCTTCTGGGTCTGTTCTTTTTTGGCTGTCAGGATAAAAAACCGGCCCCGGCAAAGAATCTACGCCCGATTATCGACTCGCATGTTCACGTCACGCCGCTCAATGACAGCGTCGCTCGGGCCATTGAGATCTTCGACAAGAACGGCATTACCAAGTTTTGCACCAAGAGCGCAGGTTTCGTCGGCAGCGGCCGCTTCAATGCTACTTTGAGAGTCAAGCAACAACTCGGCGAGCGTTTCGCTTTTTTCTGCAACCTCGACTGGCGCGGAATCGACAACCCGGCCTGGCCCGAGCGCGAGGCTATGCGCCTGGCCCGGGCGGCCCAACTGGGGGCCCGCGGCTTGAAGATATTCAAGAACCTCGGGCTGGGAGTCAGGACGGCCGATGGCAAGCTCCTGGCCGTCGACGATCCGCGCCTTGATCCAATCATGCAAAAGGCCGCCGAATTGGGTATGATCGTCGCCTTGCATACTACCGATCCCAAGGTCTTTTTCGACAAACCCGATCCGGCAAACGAGCGCTACATGGAGCTATTGTTCGCGCCGTCCTGGAGTTTCTACGGCAAAGATTTCCCTACCCGCGCCACTCTATTCGAGGCCCGCAATCGGCTGCTGGCTAAGCACCCCAAGACCACCTTCTTGGGCATTCACCTGGCCAATAACCCCGAAGATATCGACTATGTCGATAAGTTGCTTGACGACTATCCCAACTTGTATGTCGACATTTCGGCCCGGATCCCCGAAATCGGCCGTCATCCAGCCGAAAAGGTTCGCCGGTTCTTCATCAAGCATCAAAACCGGATTCTATTCGGTAGCGATATCGTGGTCAGCCCCGGGCGCCTGCAGCTTGGTTCATTGTCGATTTTGCCCGACGATGATAGCGACGCCGATCGCTTCTTTCAGGCCCACCGGGAATTCTTCGAAACCGATCACAAGCATATCGATCACCCCACCCCGATCCAGGGTTACTGGACAGTAGACGCCATCAAGCTGCCCGAAGATGTCTTGCAGAAATTCTATGTTGAAAACGCCCAGATTTTGATCTGGAAGAAAAAATAGGGGGACGCCGAACTCCCCCCTCAGGCGCCCCCCAGTTGCTGCAAAATATTATTGTTTCTTGCGCCGGATCAATAAAAGACCCAAGAGACCCAGCCAGGCCAGTGATACACCGCGCCGCGAGTCAGTCCCGCAGCCGCAGCCGCCGCCCTCGGTATCGCTGTCATCATCGCAGTTTTCGTCGGTAGCCCCGTCACAGTCGTTGTCGATATCGTCTGCGCAAATTTCGTCTGCCCCGAGATTGATGTTGCTGTTGGTATCGTCGCAGTCGTCTCCGCAAGGTACTGTCGAGTAACCGTCGCCATCGGCATCGGCACAGATGCAGGCGCTATTTACGCAAGTCTGGCCGGTGTGGCAGGCCAGGCCGCAACGACCGCAGTTGTCGACGTTGTCGGTCAGGTCCATTTCACAGCCGTCGTTGGCATCCAGGTTGCAATCGGCATAGGGGGCCGTGCAATCGCCCATCTGACACTCGCCTTCGGCACAGGCGGCAGCAGCATTGGCAAACGAACAAGCCTGGCCGCACTGGCCGCAGTTGGCCGCATCGGACAACAGATCTTGCTCGCAACCGTTTACCGAATTAGCGTCGCAATTACCAAAACCGCTGGCGCACAGGCCGACTTCACATGAGCCCGCATTACAAACCGCGCCGGCATTAGCTAAATCGCAAACATTTTCGCATTGACCGCAATTTTCGACGTCGTCGTTAATGCTGATTTCGCAGCCGTCTGAGTTGTCATTGTTACAGTTTTCGAAACCGCCGGCGCACTGATCAATGATGCAGAACCCACCGAAGCAGATCGAGTCGGCATGTGCCAGGCTGCAAACCCAACCGCAAATGCCGCAATTGGCGCTATCGGCAGCCAGGTTGGCTTCGCAACCGTCGGCCGCGCTGCTGTTGCAGTCACCGTAGTCGCCATCACAACCGACCAGTTGGCAGTTGCCCTGGTCACATTCGCCATAAGCATGGTCATATGCACAAACCGTAGCGCAGGTCCCGCAATTCATGGCATCGCTGGCAAAGAAAGCCTCGCAGCCGTTGAAACCGTCGGCGTCGCAATCACCCCAGCCGGCCTGGCACCCGGTAATCACGCACTGGTTGTCGATGCAATCGGCCGCGGTCGAATAGGGCACGTCGCAGCTTGTGCCACAGCCGCCGCAGTTGTCATAGTCGCTGCTGACGTCGGCCTCGCAACCGTTGGGCAGGATTCCGTCGCAGTCGCCAAATCCAAGATCGCACGAGTCGATCAGACAGATTGAGTTTTCACAACCCGGCACGGCGTGCAGCCAGGGACCACAGATTGTCCGGCAGCCGCCGCAATTGTCGGGATCGGAAGTCAGGTCTATTTCGCAGCCGTCGTTGGGGTTGTTGTTGCAGTCTGCGTAGTCGTCATTGCAAACGCCGAGAACACAAACACTGGCCTGACACAAGCCGGTGGCGTTGTCGAATTCGCAGATATTCCCGCAGGTGCTGCAGTTTACGGCATCAGTGGTCAGATCGACTTCGCAGCCGTCGGAACCGACTAAGTTGCAGTCGGCAAAGCCCTGGTCGCAACTGTCAATTACGCACTGCGAGTCGAGACAAGCCCCGCTGCCGTTTTGGAAGTTGCAGACCAGTCCGCAGGCCCCGCAGTTGTCCGGATCGGCGGTCACGTCGTATTCGCAGCCGTTATCGGGCACGCCATCGCAATCGCCCCAGCCCGGCTCACAATCGGCGCCGCAATAATCGTAGACGTCGATATCGAAACCGTAGTCGTTGTATACGCTATCGCTGTCCAGGTTGATCTTGATGGTGCTGCCCTCGACCCAATCGCTCCAGATTGCCCCGACGTCACCGGTATATTCATTGACCAGGTTGTCGCTCCCGTCTAATACAGTTACGTAGTCCCAGCCGCTCTCGACTTGGAGTTGAGAAAAATGGACCCGCATTCGCCGGGCCCCCGCGTGAACTATCGTCCAGGTATTGTTGTAACTATTGGGATAAGGGTGCGGGCTCGAGATCGGATAATCAACCGTCCCGCAACCACCGGTGCCCGGGATACAAATGCCGGCTTCACAAACGACCGAACCAACGTGGTCGAGATCGCAGACTACATCGCAGCCGCCGCAATTATCGACATCGCCGCTGGTGTCGACTTCACAACCGTCTAAGACATCTGAGTTGCAGTCTTCGAAGCCACTGTCGCAATCGCCCATTTGACAGGTACCGGCGGTGCACAGGGCTGTCGCATTGTCGAATTCGCAAACGCTGTCGCAGCCGCCACAGTGGCCGAGGTCGTTATTGAGGTCGGTTTCGCAACCGTCGCTGCTGTCACCATTGCAATCGTCGAAGCCCGCGTCACAGGCAGTGATTACGCAGGCGCCGTCGACACAGTCACCGCTGCCGTTATTGAACAGACACACATTGCCGCAAGCACCGCAGTTGTCCATGTCGCCGCTGACGTCGAACTCGCAACCGGTGTTGGCAATGCCATCGCAGTCGTCCCAGCCGAAGTCGCAACCGCCACCCGAGCTGCAGGCCTCATAGTAGTCAATTATGAAACCTTCGTCTGTATTGCTGACGTCTGAGTGAAATACTATCCTGACCGAGCTACCCGGCACGGCCACCGAGGTGAACTCGCCCAAATTACCGTCGTATTCGACAATCTCGTTATCTTGCCCGTCGAACAGTCTGACATAGTCATAGCCGCTCTCGGTGCTGAAGGTCGCGAAGTGAACGAATATCTCCGTGGCTCCGGGATGATTGATGTTCCATTCAAGATCCATGTAGTTGTCGTATGGATGCGGTGTCTCGATGTTGATCGAAGTTTGCCGGCAACCCCCGCCGATCTGGCAGACACCGCTGGTGCAGACATTGTCGTCGACGTTGGGCAGGTCGCAGATATTGCCGCAGGCACCGCAAGAGTTAGGATCAAAGGCCAGCGATGTTTCGCAGCCGTCGGCTTCGTCGTCGTTGCAATCGCCCCAACCCGAGCCGCAGTCGCCCATCTCGCAGACGCCTATGTTGCAGGTCCCGACCGCGTGCGGGTAGTAGCACTCGATGCCGCAAGCCGAGCAGTTGAGCGGATCGCTGTCCAAAAAGGCCTCGCAGCCGTTGGCCGGGTTGTTGTCGCAGTCGGCCCAGCCCGCTTCGCAATCGATGCGCTCGGTGCAGATGCTGTTGGTGCATTCACTGGTGGTGTGCGGAGCTCCGCAAGTCAGACCGCAGCCGCCGCAGTTGGCCACATCGGCGCTGGTATCCGATTCGCAACCGTTTTCGGGCACCCCGTCGCAGTTCGAGAAACCAGCCGTACAACCGGAGCCACAGGCGGTGAGCGTGTCGATCACGAAGCCGTTGTCGGTCACGCTGCCGTCGGTCACCAGACGCACCTTGATCGTATTACCCGGCACGGCGACCGATTCGAAGGCAGCCAGGTCGCCGGTATACTCGGCGATCAAATTGTCGTGGGTGTCATACAGGAAAACGTCGTCATAACCGTTCTCCAACTCGAACAGCGAGAAGTGAACCGAGATCTGGGCCGCCCCGGCCTCGGTGATAACCCAGGTATTGTCATAGTTATTGGTGTAAGGATGAGGAGACTCGACATCGGCAATATCGACTATGTTACAGGTTCCCATGGGCACGCACACCCCGTCGATACAGGCATGTTCGTCGCAGTTGTCCAGGTCGCAGACTACCCCGCAAGCCCCGCAATTGTTCAAGTCGGAGGTTACGTCCATCTCACAACCGGTGGCCAACAGGCCATCGCAATCGTCGAAGCCCTGATCACACTCGCCGATCGCGCACTGGTTGGCCAGACAGCCGGCGGTTGCGTTGGGATAGGGCCCGCAGACAGTGCCGCAGGCGCCGCAGTTGTCCGGGTCGGTTTCTTGATGAGATTCGCAACCGCTGTTGGGGTCGTTATCGCAATCGAAATAACCGGAATCACAGCTGCCGATTTCGCAAATACCGCTATTGCAGCTGGCGCTGGCATGCGCGAACGAACAGACGTGCCCGCACCAACCACAGTTGGACAGATCGCCGGTGGTATCGGTTTCACAGCCGTCCGGGCCGGTGCCCGGATCATCGTCACAGTCGCCTAAACCGGCCGGACAGCGCCCGGCATCGCACCAGCGGGTTTCGTCAATTACGAAACCATCGCGCTCGACCGAACCATCTGAAGTGAAGCGAACTTTTAGGGTGTTGCCCTCGACTACTACCGAGGTGAACTCGCCCAGGTTGCCGTCATAGACGGCCCATTCCTGGTCGTCGCCATCTAAGATGTAAACGTAGTCATAACCGGATTCTGTATCGAATTGTGAGAAGTGGACCGCCATGACCACCGCGCCCGGCTGCGTAATCGTCCAGGTCTGATCCATGTCGGGGACGTAGGGGTGAGGAGTCTCGATATCGGGGTCTAGGTCGGTAAAATTCAAGGCGTTGATCTCGGCCCGATCTTGCTCTGAGAAAAGACCGCCTTCATCTTCTACCGTCAAGAAGGCCTGATAGAGACCACAGACATCGGCGGTAAAGATCGGCATTTCGGACGTGTCATCATCCAGCCCGGCCACGCTGCCGGCCGGAGTAAAGAACTCCCAGGCGAAATAGATCTGGTCCTGGTTGGGATCGAAAGAGCTGGAACCATCGAGCTGTACCTGTGCCCCGGCCGGGACGGTCCGGTTACCACCCGCCAGAGCCACCGGCGGCAAGGGTACTCCGGAAATGGCCTGCAACACCCGGTGGGCATTGATCCGCCCGCCGGTCACGGTTATGCCTTGCAGATCCACAATGGGATCGACGGTGGTGAACAGATACTCTCTTACCTCTTGTTTGGTTAGATCTGGCCGGATAGACAACATCAAGGCGATCGTGCCGGCCACATGCGGAGCAGCCATAGAAGTACCCGATTTGGTTTCGTAACCGTGATTTGGCCAGATAGTGCTGAGAGTGTCTACGCCGGGAGCACCAACGTCGACAGTAGTCGGGCCGTAGTTGGAGAAGTAAGCCATGTTGTCGTCGTGGTCGGTGGCCGCCACGGCAATGATATTGTCATAGGGCCATTCGCTGGGCCAGTGCCCATAACCGGGGTCATCGTCGTTGGTCGAATCGTTGCCGGCCGCGGCGACCAAGAAGACATCGTTCTGATCGGCATAGGCGACAGCGTCTTCGAGAGTCTGGCTGTAGTGCTCGACGGTCCACCAGCTGCAACTCATAATATCGGCCCCGTTGTCGACCGCGTAGTAAACGGCTTCGGAAGCGTCGATACAGTAGGTTTCGAGGTCCTGGCCGCCGATGATGCGCAGCGGCATGATCGTAACCCGCCAGGCAACCCCGGCCACACCCAGTCCATTGTTGCCGACCCCGCCGATGGTTCCGGCACAGTGAGTACCGTGGCTGTAGTCATCCATCGGATCGTTGTTTTCGAATTCGAAATCCCAGCCACGCACGTCGTCGATATAGCCGTTGTTGTCGTCATCCTGGCCGTTGCCGGCAATCTCGTTTTCGTTGGTCCACATATTGTCGACCAGGTCGGGGTGCGTGTAGTCGACACCGGTATCCAGCACAGCAACCACAACGTTGTACGAGCCAATCGAGATGTCCCAGGCTTCCTGGGCATCGATATCGGCATCGGCCGTCCCGCCGGTCTGGCCGGTATTGTGCATACCGTAGCATTCGTCGTAACGCGGATCGTTGGGAACGTTGAGCAGCCGAATTTTGTAATTAGGCTCGGCATAGGCGATGCGCGGGTCTTTGCTTAGCCTTGCAACCGCTGTCTCGACCGTCTCTCGATTAGTGAGTCGCAAGCGATCTACGCCGGTCCGGCTGCGCTTTTCGGCCCGTACCAGACCCAACTCAGCGGCAATGCCGTCAGCTTTTGATTCAGCCAGACCGTTTTTGAACTTGACCAAGACGGTATTGGGCTCATATGGAAGCCATTTCCCATCATCTTTGGGATAGGTAGTCAGGTTGCGCAATTCGGGTGCCCGATGTGAGCGCCGCGGTGCGGTTTGATCCGCACTCAGGGCCGACCCCTTGGTGCTAAGAGTGTCGTCGGAGCTCTGGCAACCACCTAGTATCAGGCCGAACAGCAAGGCCGGCAATAGACACATCTTGGTCTTCCACTTCACTGACATGGGATTTCTCCTTTTCGTGTTTCTCGCTTCTATAAAAATATAAATTGTAGGTACGATATGAGACTACAATGTATACCCTGAGAGACCAACAATGGCAACCCATTTTTCCGGGCAAATAGTGCCCGTAATTACAGGGTATTTGGTGAATCGTGCGCTTGATTTGGAGCGATTTTGAGATGCTTCAAACACATTTGCGTGAACCAATCAACTCGGATAGAGTTTCTTCCCTAACTAGAGGCAAGCAAAGTGGCAATATTCGTCATCGGCATCTTGTTATTGATTGTCGGTTATTTGTTTTATGGAAGGCTGGTAGAAGCGACAGTCAAACCGGACCCTAAGCGCCCCACTCCAGCCATGACGCTTGCCGATGGGATCGACTTCGTCCCGATGCCAACCTGGCGTGTCTATCTTGTCCAGCTGCTCAACATCGCCGGGCTCGGTCCGATTTTCGGCCCGATTATGGGGGCTTTATGGGGGCCGCAAGTCTTTTTATGGGTGGTCTTGGGCTGTATTCTGGGCGGGGCGGTCCACGACTTTGTCGCCGGGGCCATGTCCATAAGAAACAATGGGGCCGGCCTGGCATCGCTGATCGGACATTATCTAGGCAAACCAGCCCGGCATATCGCAACTTTTTTCATCTTGCTTCTGATGGTTTTAGTCGGGACCGTTTTCGTCAAGGCCCCGGCCGACTTGATCGCCAACCTGTTACCGGCCGAAACCGTCGGCGGCTGGTTCTTTGCGTCCGACTCGGATTTTGCCGGCTCACAAAGTTGGCACAACATTTGGCTGTGGTTGGTAATGGGGATGATCTATGTCTATTACCTGATAGCCACCCTGTTGCCGATCGACAAGCTGATCGGCCGGATTTACCCAATCTTCGCCGTCGCACTTCTAATTATGGTCGCCGGCCTGGCCTGGGCGACCTTGTTTGGCGACCTGGCGGCCCCGACCTTCACTTTAGACAACCTGCATCCCGACGGGGCGGTCGCCTGGCCGATTATTTTCATCACGGTCAGTTGCGGTGCCATCAGCGGCTTTCATGCAACTCAAAGCCCGATGATGGCGCGTTGTCTCAAGAGTGAAAAACACATGCGCCTGGTTTTTTACGGGGCCATGATCGCCGAAGGCCTGATCGCCTTGATCTGGGCTTCGGCCTCGCAGGGCTACTACGGCTCGGTCGAAGCCTTGTCGGCGGCCTTGAGTGAATCGGGCCCGGCCGGGGTCGTCCACACTATCTGTGTCACCACCATGGGCACTTTCGGCGGAATTCTGGCCCTGCTTGGAGTAGTCGTCTTGCCAATCACCTCGGGCGACACCGCTTTCCGGGTGGCGCGCTTGATCGTCGCCGATTACACCAAGCTGTGTCAGAAAAAAGTGGTCAATCGTTACAAAATCGTCCTGCCCCTGTTCGCCGTTTCTTTAGCCCTGCAGTTCATTCCCTTCGGAGTCATCTGGCGATACTTTGGCTGGGCCAACCAGACCCTGGCAGCCGTAGCGCTCTGGACCGGAGCGGTATTTTTAGCCCGGCAGGGACGTTTCTGGTGGATAGCCGCCGGGCCGGCCACTTTTATGACGGTAATGACCACAACTTTCTTGATGGTCGCAAAACAGGGCCTGGGCTTGAGCCAGACAGTCGGGACCATAATCGGCCTGGTCCTGGGAATCGGCGCCCTGGCCGCGTTTCTGATTGCTCTGCCGCGCTTGCAGCCTGAAAAAGACGATGCCTAAGAAAAACCCTGAAATGACCGCAGCCGAAAAGAAAACCGATGATCTGGCCGGCTGTTAGATGCTAGACTGGTACAAGACATGCTTGGCAACAGATTAGAAAACATCGCGGCACTTTGCTTCATCCTGCTACCGGCCTTGGCAAGCGCCGGCAGCCTGAGCGGAACAGTCACTCGCTCAGACACTGACCAGGCCGTAGCCGGAGCCCAGGTAGTCGTGCGCGGTACGATTTATAGGGCCATCAGCGACACCAATGGCAACTATTCGATCCCGTCCTTGCCCAATGGTTCTTATGGTCTGACTTGTCACGCGCCTGGCTTGCGCGGCGCAGCGACCACGGCCGTCTGGGTCCCCGACGGGACGATTCGAGATTTTTCTTTGCCTCCCCCGAGCGACATCGCCGCAATCCACGGCCTGGCTTCATGTGCCGGCACGCCATGTCAAGCTGTAATCATAAGCGCCCGACAGGACAGTCGCACGCAAGGAATCGCGCTCAGCTCTCCTGACGGAACTTTCAGCCTGGTCGGGCTGGCCCCCGGAGAGTACGAACTGAGGGGAGTAGCCTATGGGTACTTGCCGGCCAATGTGGCTGTCACACTGCCCGCACCAGCTGTGGACGGCGGAGTCACTCTGGTCGAACAGAACCTCGACCTGGCCCTGGGCGGGACATACGCGCTGGGCGGCGTGGTAGCTCTGTCGGACAACCCGCTAGATCGCTCAAACTCAACTGTACGCTGCAACGGACAAATACCGAACTTGAACAGCGTGACCAATACCGGCGGCTCGTACATTCTCGAGGGTGTTCCGGCCGGCCCGCTGTCTTTTACCGCCTATCGCAGCGGCTATAGCTCGGCGACTCAAATCGATATCAACATGACCGGCGACCGCAACATAAACTTTGTACTGATCAAAGATGGTAACGGTTCTTCCGACCCGACTTTCCGGCTCGAAGGTACGGTCACTCTACTGGTTCCCGACCAGGACGGCAGCACACCGCCCCCGCCGGCCGGCTCGCATGTCAGCATCTGGAATGCCGATCAAACTTTCCAGCGCCAGACAACCACCAACCCAGCCGGTGAGTTCGCCATCGGCTCGATTCCCGAAGGCAACTACTTAGCCGGCGCCAGCCGCGAGGGATTTATTACTCAAACGGCCGATCCTTTCGATATGACCGCCAACCGGACGATGAACTTCACTCTCGAACTCGATCCGGACTACGACTGGGGCCCCGGTGAAAACGCCCCGGAAAAAGGCTGTGGTTGTTCAGCGACCCAAACCGGCGGAATCTTGCTGGCCGCCTTCATGCTACTGCTGCTTTGTCGAAAAAAATGGATTGTCTAGACGACCGGATATCTACTTCTTTCTTTTCTTCTTGCTTTTGCCTTTACTCTTCTTCAGCCAATCTTTGGCGGGCGCAAAACTGGGGTCTAGCTCTAGAGCCTTCTTCATCGACTGGCCCGCGGCCCTTTTCTTGCCCAGGCCCTCGAGGGCTATGGCCTGCATGAAGTAAGCCTTGGGCCGGGTAGCATCCAGGCTGATGACTTTGTCGGCCGCCTGTTTGGCTTCTTTGAAGCGACCTGCGCGTACCTGGGCCAGGGCTAAAAGAATCCAGGCGGCACAATCATCAGGCTTTTGCTCGACCAGGCTGGTAAAGGCATCGACGGCAGTCTGGGCGTCTTCTGCGACCAGAGCCGCGCGGCCCAGGTTCATCGAAATATCCGGGCGCTCAGGCGCTTTGGCCCAAGCCAACTTTAAAACTTCGACGGCCTGTTTGGCCTTTTTTGACAGCAGATAGGCATAACCGAGATCGCCCAACAAGTCAGCCGAGGGTTGTTTCAAGGCTTTTGCTTTTTCCAATACCGTTACAGCCTCATCCGCCTGGTTGAGCATCAACAGGGTATTCCCCATCTCATGCAACAGATCGCAGTCGTTGGGATGATGCCCGGCGGCCACCTGGTATATCTTCAAGGCTTCGGCCGGCTTGCCCTCCAAATCGTAGGTCATTCCCAAGGCGACTGCCGCGTCACGATGTTTCGGATCGAGCTGATGAGCTTTTTGCAGGGCGACTTGTGACTTCTTTTTCTCATCCAGGCGTAAAAGCGCCAGCCCCAATTGATAGTGTGCTTCGATCTGATTGGCATCTTTTTTTATTGAGTCGCGAAGTACGCCGATCGCTTTTTGGCTCTCACCGGAGGCATTATAGGCTTGGCCTATCTTGCACAGCTCGTCGGCGGAGTATTCACTGGGGCCCTTGGGTTGCTCGCTATTTTCGGGTTGCTCGGCCACTGGCTGGTTGGCGGCACAACCACAGGCCGCCAGGACAAGCCCCAGCCAGAAGGCAAACCTCATCGGCGGCTCCGGCTCTTGCGTACGTCCAGCCGGATGTTGTCGATCAGACGCGTATCTGAAATTCTTATGGCAACCAACAAGACAGCACTCGATTCGACTTCGGGGATACGTTCGAGAGTTTCGGGATCACACACGCTGACATATTCAACCCGAATGTCCTGCTCTTCGCGCAGAAGATCCAATACGACCGCTGCTAGCTCGGCCGAGTCCCGTTCTCCGCTGTCCAATAGTCGCTTGGCTTTTCGAAGACCCCTGAAAGTTGCTGTGGCTTGCTGGCGTTGGGACGGGCTTAAAAAAGCGTTTCGGGAACTCATTGCCAAACCATCTTCTTCACGCAGAGTTGGCATACCGACAACATCGACTTCCATGCTCAAGTCCCTGACCATCTGACGAATGGCGACTAGTTGCTGATAATCTTTCTGCCCAAAGACTGCCAGGTCGGGCTTGATTATGTTAAACAACTTGTTGACAATCGATGTTACTCCGCGAAAGTGGCCCGGGCGGGTCGCCCCGCAGTAATCGCGAGTGACTTCAGTAACGTCCACATATGTCTGAAAACCTTCGGGATAGATTTCGGCAGTGTCCGGGGCGAACATGATCGTCACGCCTTCTTGCTTCAGTTTTCTCTTGTCGCCGGAAAGATCGCGGGGATAGCGATCGAGATCTTCACTGGGACTGAACTGGGTCGGGTTGACAAAGACGCTTGCCACCACAACCGTGGCCAACCGGCGCGCTTCACGAACCAATGAAAGATGCCCTTCGTGCAAGTAGCCCATGGTGGGTACCAGGGCTACCCGCTGACGCCGCGAACGAATCTGGCCAAGGTATTTTTTAAGGTCTCTGATCGTGCGGATAAGTTTCATCGGCCGGGTCGGTTTTTTCAATGCAGTTTTCTTCGCAGACTTACTTACAGCCTTTCTACGCGGCTGGCTTTTAATTTTCGGCATTAGCCGGCTTCTTGATTTCCTAACCTGCTTCTTGGTCGCTTTCTTTGCCGGCTTTTTCTTGGTTTTTTCGCCCTTGCGGGTCGCAGCCCTGCGTTTGGAAGAGGTTTTCTTTTTTGTGGCCATGGACTGCCCCCTTGGGTGCCAAACGTTCGATTAAGTCTAGAATTAGGGGCTCTTGTACCCTCTAAAGACCCTACAGGTCAAGGACAATCCGCACTCGCTAACTTGATTGAACCCGGCAACATATTGTTTTAATATAGCAATTGAGCGATGATGGGTTCGCTGGCACCAGCCAGGGACTAAAACATGACATCTCAAGTGAGTTTGACAGCCTTTACCAGCATACTCTTCCAGAAACCGGGCAGTCGCCCTCGCCGCCTGAAGGTCACCGACGAAAACCCGCTTTTCGCAAGCAGGGCATCCAATGTCTGTCGAGAGAAAAACTTGATGAAAGAAATACCTACCCTGTCCCCATAAGAAGTAACCGAAATAGCTAGCCTGTCCCCACATAATACTGGCTTTGTCAGCATAAGGTGTCGTAAAAAAATTGACAACAAGTGTATTGCATCGTATGGTATGTTCACGTTTGGACTGGCATATTGTTGTAATGTACATCTGCACGGAGGTGGGTGGTGGTTAGAGACAGCAAGCTCGAGCGTATGTATCAAGCTGCTTTGTTGAAAATCGCCATGAAGATGCGTCGAAACGAGGTCAAAGGGTTCGAGGACCTGTTTACTGAGATCTTGACCGAGATGAAACTCGATCCTGAAGAATTCCGGCATTATGTCAATAACCATATGGAATCGCTCATGGCCACGGTGAAAAAACGAGGCTACTGAAGATTCAGCCGTCTATTCCTTTTTCCAAATCATGAAATATATCGGCCAGCTTGGCGAAAGTTAGGATAGACAACTGCTCGGGCCGCATAGTCGGCTCGACCCCGGCCATTTCGAGGGCCTGGTCTACAATTTTTATTTTGCTGGTTCGACTGAAGATGGAGTTCAAGCTGTTTCTGATCATCTTGCGCCGCTGGTTGAATGTCCCTTTGACTACTCTTTCAAACATGGCTTCGTTCGTGACGGCCACTTTTGGCTCTGGCAAGGGGCTGAATCTTACCACCTGCGATCTCACTTTGGGCGCCGGAAAAAACGAGCCCGGAGCAACCTCGCAAACGATCTCAACATCGACCAGGCGTTGCACCAGAATACTGAGCACTCCATAAACCCGACTACCAGGTTTAGAGACTAAGCGCTGGGCCATCTCCTTCTGAAACATCAGGACCCAGTGGGAAAGAATGTTCCTTGAGCCAAGCAGGTTGAACAAAATGGGTGTCGCAATGTGATAAGGCAGATTGCCAACCACCACCGGCTTTTCACCCAGGCGCTGGTAAAGCTCCTGCCAATCCAGCTTGGCTGCGTCGGCCTCTAGAATCTCAACTATCGAATCTTTTGAAAACTCCTGCCTGAGTAAACCAGCCAAGTCCCGATCGCGCTCGACTGCCACCAGACAGCTCGCATCCCGGGCCAACCTGGCTGTCAAAGCCCCGAAACCGGCCCCAAGCTCGACTACTTTACGCTCGTTTGCTCGGGCCGCTCGGGCTATCTGGTTGAGAACTTCGATGTCGACTAAGAAGTTCTGACTCCAGCTGGACTTAGGCCGCAGGCCGTATTTCTTCAAGATTGTCTGGACATTCAAGCGACGTGTCATGTCAGATAGTCATACTCGCACAAGCATCCAGGGCGAGTCCGTCGTCCCGGCCTGTTTTTAAAATTGCAGCGCTCAAGGCCGCCACCATGGCGGCGTTGTCAGTACACATCGATATCGGGGGAAACGCCACTTCGATTTCTTCTTGGCCGGCAGCAGCCTCCATTTTATCCCGCAGTCTGATGTTAGCCGCTACTCCACCAGCTACCAAAATCTGGGTCAGTCTTTCTTTGCGAGCCGCCATGATTGTCTTTTTCACCAGAGTATCCACGATCGCCTCTTGGAAACTTGCCGCAAAATCTTTTAATGCCTGACCTCTTGGCAGGCCGTCTTTCTTGACCCGCACACAAGCAGATGTTTTCAGACCGCTGAAACTAAAATCCAGGCGCTTGCCGGGCATCGGACGCGGAAACGAAATGGCCGCGGGGTTACCCGAGCGCCCCTGCCGCTGAATAGATACACCCCCGGGATATTCCAATCCGAGCAGTTTGGCTACCTTATCGAACGCCTCACCGGCAGCGTCGTCTAAAGTTCGACTAATCAGGTGGAGCTTACCGATCCCGTCAACTCGCACAAGACAGGTATGCCCACCAGAAACAATCAATCCCAGATGAGGATACTCAAATTGTGGCCGCTCAAGGAATATCGCGTGCAAATGAGCCTCGAGATGATTGATGCCTACCAGGGGCTTGGCCAAACTCCAGGCCAGGGCCTTGGCCGCGGTCACTCCAACCAGCAACGAACCAATCAAACCCGGCCCGGCGGTTACACCAATTCCGTCTATAGCCTCGAGCGAGCAGCCGGCTTGTTCAAGCGCTTGCTCTACGACCATAATGATTTTGCGAACGTGATCTCGCGACGCCAACTCTGGAACAACACCGCCATATGGTAAGTGGATTGGTATCTGAGAAGCCACCTGTTGTCCGAGTAGTTTTGGGCCCGGCCCGACGATTGCGGCGGCACACTCATCACACGACGATTCAATACCCAACACCAGCATGATTGGTACCTGAAGGATTACTCTATTTGAGGGTTTTCAGAATACTGCGAACATCCGAAGCAAAACGGCCTTTCGGATTCAGCTTGAGGTAGGCCCGATAGGACTTTCTGGCCTGCTTGTTTTTACCTATGGTCTGATAAATCGTACCGAGAGTCAGATGGGCCCGAGAGCTGCGCGGGTTGATTTTAAGTGCCTGATTGGCAAGCCCGATGGCTTTGGAGTTCTTATCCATTTCAAAATACGCATTTGCTAAAGCGACCATGGCCTCAACACCCCGTGAATTGGCCTTGATTGCCATATTGAGTGCCTGCGCGGCAGCCTTGATTTTTCCGGCCTTATATAGAGCCTGACCACGCTTGAGATGGTTGAAGTATTTGGCCGAAGCGACTTTAACCCCCGGTTTTTTGATTGGTGGTTTTTTCTCGACCGGTTTCTTGACCGGTGGTTTCTTCTCGACCGGTTTCTTGGCAATCGGGGGTTTTTTCTCCACGGGTTCTTTGGGTCTGGCAACCTCTATTTCACCGCTGCCGGCATCCTTCGACTCTTTGACATCCGGCAGCTCGGGTACCAGCGGCTGAACAGACAGCTTTTCATTCTCGTCATCGCTCGAGTCGCCGGCATCTTCGCTCTCGCCAGGCTGGTGATCATCTTTGCCGGCAAGCTTGTCCGGGTCAACCGGTTCTGTGGGTTCAACAGGATCTTTGGGACTGGTTTTCGCGGCATGCTTGTCAACCGGCTTGGTTATGCTGTCTTTGGGCTTTGATTTACCTAAGAAGAACTTCTGATGAATAAACCAGCCCCCCAGACCCAGCCCGCCGCCTAATATTATAATCGCCAATGCCCACCATAAACTCGAGCGCTTACTGGGCATCCGAATATTCGGCTCATCAGCAAATGCCGACTTGGCATTGATGGCCGCCTGGGCCTTGAAAAAATCATCTTCTGGCTGCGGCGCAGCAGCATCTACCGCGAGATTGTCCGGCTGTGAAATTGACTGATCAATCTCAACCGTGTCGCTAAAACCTGTCGACCCTGCGACAGGTTGCCGGCTGAATTCAGGGCGGCTGTCAGTCTGAGGCGCAGCATCAATTGACGAGCTTTCCTGTTTGTCGTCAGAGACTAGTCGCGGCCTCATTAGAGTGAGCATATCCTCGACAATTTCTTCCGCGGCCGCTTCGGAAACGGGTTCTTTTTTCTGAGTCAAGGGAATGGCGTCGCTACTGCTCAGGTCATCGGTTTCTTCGGTGATGACCGATGGCTCACTGAGTATCTGTTCAGCCAGACTTTTATCATCGAGGCCCTCACCAGTGGCTCTGAACTCACCATCTTTTTTCTCGATCACCACCCAAGAACCGTCTTTGCCGCCACCCTGCTGAGCTTGATTCATGGGCGGCAAAGCGTCGGCAACCGGCACCGGGAAACCCATTGGTTCGTCGGGCAATGATTCGATTTTAACGGCACTTTCTTTAGCGCTGGGAATCTCCGGAACGGTCTTGGTGCGATCGTTTTCAGTAGTTGGTTCACTTATATGCTCGCCGGGTTCAGCGTCGTTTTGGACCGGCTCGGTGGTGAGATCTTTCTCGGCTGAGGCGGGTTCTGGTTGCTCAGTCGCAGCCACATCGCTAGCTTGCTCTTCCGGTTGGGCTGGCTCTTCCGGTTGGGCCGGCTCGTCCGCTGTGACGTCTTCTACGCCTGGCGGCGGCTCTTCGGTGAATTGATCTGTAGCCAGGCTGTCAAAATCCGCGGCCGGTCTTGCTTCGGTCGCAGCCGGTTGATCGGCGGCGGCATCGGCTGTTGGCGCTTGATCGTTGGCTGCGGCTTCCCCGTCCCGGGCTGCATTATCAGGCCCGGCCGGCGGAGGCTTGGACATCCACTCGTTCATCGTCACTATGGGCAGTTCGTCTTCAGGCCGATGAGTTGCGTCGTAAATCAATCCTTCGAAGTACAACTTTGAAATAACACCCAAGGCTTCCAGGTCGTCGAATTGACTGTCATCGACAACCTGAACCAGAGTCCGCTTGCCATCAAACAGTCTCAGAATCTGGTTGATTTCGTCGGGAATCTCGCTTAGCCGGTCGGACAATTCGTGGTAGTCAACTTCGAACTCGGTTTCCATTGATGGAAGCTGTTCGAGCATGCGGCCCCATTCATCTAGTCGACGCATGCCCTCCATGAGCAAACCTTGACTTGAAAGCGCAATGTTGTCGTCGTGACTCAAATTCGGTTTGAAGTCGATTTCAAATGCGCCACTGTTCCAAAGCAACAGCCTATAGACCGCCTTTTCTCCGGTTAGCCTGCCAACCGCGGCATCGATTACTTTACCGTTACGAAAATACACATCCGCCTGTTGGGGTGGATCGTCCGACGAAGTGAAGTGGGCTATGCCTGTTTTACGCCCCAATTCAATGGTCTGAATAAGGTCGACAATTCCCATATCATCAATCGAGCCTGTAAAACTCGATTTCTTGTCACGCTGCTGGAGCTTCTCTCGTTCTTTTTTCTGAAGGAGTATAGTGACTCGGGTTATGATTTCTTTGATGTAGATCGGCTTGGTCAGATAGTCATCGACTCCGAGTTCCAGACCGCGAATCTTGTCTTCGACGGCCTTCTGATTCGTCAAAAAGATGAATGGAATGCTCGCCCACTTGGGATCGGATTTGAGTCGCTTACACAGAGCGTAGCCATCCATGACTTCCATCTTGGTGTCGGAAATAATCAGATCGGGCGGAGAAATTTCGACTTTTTCAATCGCGTCTTCTCCATTAACAGCGGTGGTCACCGAATAGCCGGCCTTGCGCAGGCTGACCTCCATCACTCTGAGCGATTTCGGATCTCCATCTACCAAGAGAAGGCTTTGTCTAGCCACCGTTCAGACCTCTTTGGACATTAACTGCTCGTTACCATATGAGTTTTACTGCCGGCGCCGGCTCCTGTCAACATTGTCATATCAGATATGACGTCTGAGACCGGCACAAGGATTTTAGGGTCCTTGCATAACTGTTGGCTTGCGTCTTTTAGCCTTTTTTAGCTTTTTTATGTGGGGTGCCGCAATCTCGTAAAAAATCCGGCTGATGGTCTTTTTGATGCCTCGTGAGCGTTTGCGGCGCCTGAAATCAGGCACCAGCGTGGCGCGGATGATTTTTGATGCCTTCTTTCGCAAGCTTTCTGAATAGTTATCCCCCATGACGATCCTGAACTCGTTCTCTTTGGCTGAGATAAACAACAAAACAGCGTCCTTACCCTCTTCGTAGTCGACATCCAAATCGTTGAAAACGTCATCCACAAAACGATCGACACTGAGCGGCCGTGGCTGAAAATCATCCAGCGATTTGGCGGTCACTACCATTATCGTGACGTTATCTTTCTTCGCCTTTCGGCAAAGCGATTTTATTGTTTTCCGATCGCCTTTGCGAATCGTGCCGGCATGATCGTTGACACACTCGTCATCCATCGCTGGGTATTGATCCTGGGCAACCGCAGGTTCGACCGACAGACAGCTAAACAGCCCGATCAAGGCAGTTAAAATCAATTGTCTACATTTGCGCATGCTGGTCTACTCCAGACTGAATTTAGCGAACCCGATCAGGTCCTGGCTACTTTGATTTCTTTAGTCTTTTCTCCGCCTCAGCAATCTTCTTCTTAGCTTTCTTAGCCAAAGCTGTTTTCCCGAAGCGCTTTACGAATTCTCTTAGAAATGGCAGCGATTCTTTGTACTTCTCCATGGCAAAAAAGCAAAACCCCAATTTCAATAGCGCATCTTTTGACTTATCACCTTTTACAAAGTCGGTCCGGACTCTTTGAAAAGTCAGGGCCGCCAATCTATAGTCTTTTTCGGCGTAGTAGCTTTCCCCAATCCAGTACAAAGCATTGTCCGAATATGCATCATTGGGCCATTTCTCCAAAAACTCCTCGAACAAGGTCCGCGCCGCAACTACCTGTCCAGCCTCCAGCAAGCCATAGGCCAGCTTGTAAAAGTTTTCTTTTTTCTGCGGACGTTTTATTGCAGCCAACGGGTCGGGCGGCTTCTTATTTTTCGCGGCTTCATTCTCCAGGCGTGCTTTTTCTGACTCCTCTTCGGATAGTTTCTGCGCCGCGGACATTTTTTCGCTGACATCTTTATGCATCGCGGATAATTTCTTCTCGACTTCATCAAGGCGGTGCTCGTTGACTTCCAGGCGGCCCTTGACCTCCATTAGTTGGGTCTTGATTCTTTCAATGTCCACACCAACATCAGCCGCATTGCGTCCGGTCGCCCGTCTGTATTCACCGATGATTTTTACTAGCTCGACAATCTGTTTGTCGGCCTCCTGGATTCGCTTTTGCAACTCGGCCTTCTGGTTGGAATGGGCGCTCTTGACCACATCAAGTTCGGCTTGCAGCGCGACGATGTCGGCCTGCATGCGCTTACCGACTTCTTCCTTCACCCAGCATCCCGTCTGGCAAAAAACCAGGCCGACTGTCATAAATATATTGATTACTGTTCTCATTTAAGGTCTCAAAACAAATATTGACAAATATAAAGAGCGGAGCCCTTGGGGCTCCGCTCTTGACTATAACATAATTGCTGCTGCTCCGGCTATTCGACGAATTCGGATCGTCGGTTTTGCTCCCAGCACTCTTCGGTGAATTCAGAACAAACCCCACGACCTTCGCCGTATGAAATCGTTTTGAGCCGGCCCTTTGAAATACCCAGGTTGATCAGGTATTTCTTGGCTGCCCGGGCGCGCTTGTCACCCAGGGCGATATTGTATTCCTCGGTGCCACGATCATCACAGTGACCTTCGATGGTAACCATCATCTCGCTACGCTCTTTGAGGCACTCGGCGTTGCTGTCGAGAGTTGAGCGATCTTCCGAGCGCAGATTGTAGCGATTGAAATCGAAATGAATTGTCTGCAACTCGCAGGTCGGCTTGTCGATACAAGCGCAATCCTGGCACATCTTGCCTTCGGGACAATCCTCGTCGGTCTGACACAAGCACTTGGGCACGCAATGATGGTCCTTGCACTCCATTCCCTCATCGCAGTCTTCGTCTTTCTCGCATTCCCACTGGCACTTGTGGTCTTTGCAAATCATGCCGGCCTTACCACGAGTTTCGCAGTCGGCATCGATTTCGCATTCGTGGACACACTTTTCGTTCTCACAGAAGGGCTTCTCTTCTGGACAATCGGCGTTTTCGACACATTCCACGCAACGATTATCTTTGCACTTGGGTCTTTCGGTCGGACAATCGCCGTCCTGGCAACATTCCTGGCACTGCTCGTTGCAGCACTTCATCATTGTAGTGTTGCCTTCTTCTTCCGCACAGTCATCATTATCTCGGCACTGCGGGAAAGGGGGCCGGCAACCGATTGTAAGAATTGATAGCACAAATAGTACTGCCGCCGTCCAAGCCAGTCTCTTGGAAACGTTGCGGAGTGTTTTCATTTAGTCACCCTCCTGGAGCAGCTTTTGCCCATCGCGTAAGGCTAAATTGTGAGTTCAAAAATAGAATCGCACACTTACGTATCAGCTCGGAAGTAGCTTATTCCTACCCCCTTGTCAACAAAAAAGACCTATTGAATCTCACGGGTTTTGAAAAAAATCGATTGCATCTTATTCGAGATAGCAGTACTTTGCGCAACGGTTCTACACCTGCAGGCGAATAGATCCATCATGCGATTTTCCGTCGACATTGCCCTCTCGAAAAAAATCACTGCCCTGGCAGGTCCGGTCATTTTGGCCATGCTGTCACAGACGGCCATTAATCTCCTCGACACAGCCATGGTGGGAAGATTGCCGGGCAGCACCGGGATTGACGGGGTGGCCGGAATCGGTGTGAGTTTGCCGCTATTTTGGGCAATCGGCGGCTTTTTGTCGGCTATCGCCATCGGCACCCAGGCGATCACGGCCAGACGCACCGGCGAGGAAAAGCATGAGCTGGCCGGCCGGGCCCTGACCAATTCGCTGACCGTCGCATTTCTATCAGGCCTGAGCATGTCCATCCTGGGCTACTACTACGTGCCCGATATCTTCCCTTTTCTGAATCCAAACCCGAATGTAATCCGGCTGGGTTCGGATTATTGCAGCATCAGGATGCTGGGTGTCGTCTCGATGGTCACCACGATTAGTTACAAAGGGTTCTTCGACGGCGTCGGCAAGACTCACATCCATATGGTGGCATCGATTGTGATGAATATCTTGAATGCTTTTTTGAATGTCGTATTGATTTTCGGGTTCTTGGGTTTTCCGCGGATGGAAGTCGAGGGTGCAGCCATTGCTTCGCTGATCAGTACTTTCGTCGGCCTGGCAATAATGATCATCTGGAGTTTCAAAAAAGACCTGCTGAAGAAATATCGTTACTATCGCATGAAAAACCTCAATCGTTCGGTAGTTTATGAACTCTGTCGACTTTCGGTGCCTTCCGGGTTGGCCACGGTTTTTGTGATGAGTGGATTTCAGTTTTTCATGTGGGTAACCGGAAACCTCGAACCGGAGCCGCAGATGCTTGCCCCCTTGGGGTTCATCCCGCTAGCCGGACCGATCCTGCTTGGAATTGATTTCATCACTCCCGATCTGGCGACCAGCGCCAGCTGGGTATTGATCTCGTTTCTGATGCTCATATTCATGACTTCGATTGCTTTTGGTACGGCGACCGCCACTCTTGTGGGCCAAAGCATGGGGTCCAAGGACTTTGACCTGGCCGAGCGCTACGGCTGGGAATCAGTCAAGATCGGCATGTATTCCATGGGCCTTCTGGGCATCGCCATGATTGTCTGGCCACACACGTTTTTGGGAATTTTCACGGATAAAACCGAGGTAATCAATGCAGCCGTTCCTTCGATGCGCCTGATGGCTTCGACTGCCTCAATGATGAGCGCCGGCCTGATTCTGGTACAAGCCCTGTTTGGGGCGGGTAATAACAAGTTCGTTATGGTTGCCGAACTATTGCTGCATGCCCTGTGCTTGATCCCGCTGTCTTACGTCCTGGCCATGGTCCTTGATTTCGGCATGCTGGGGGCCTGGATGGCCTCGGCCACCTACATTGTTCTGCTGTCTTCAATCATGGCCTGGAAATTCGCCCAGGGAACCTGGAAGAAGATTAAGATTTGAGATTTTATAGCGAGTATTGTACTTCAAGGCTATGGCCACAATCCTGATAATCGACGACGAGCAAAACATCCTGGTTACCCTTGCGCGGGCGCTCAAGCTGGAAGACTATCGCACCGAAGTTGCCGGGGGCGGCAAGATCGGGCTCGAAAAACTAGCCAAGCAGTCTTTCGATCTTGTGCTACTGGATGTCATGCTGCCGGATATCGACGGTTTAGATGTGCTGCAACAAATCCAGGCTTCCAACCCCGAGTTGCCGGTCGTAATGATGAGTGGACACGCCACGGTCGAGATCGCCGTCAAGGCCGTACGCCTGGGGGCTGTCGATTTTCTGGAAAAACCGCTTTCTTCAGAAAAAGTACTGGTGACTGTAGCCAACGCTCTCAAACTTCGCCGCCTGGTGGAGGAGAACCGAGATCTAAAATCGCTGGCCGGCTTACAAACCGACATGGTCGGCCAAAGCGCGCCGATGGTAGCCCTCTACGATCAAATTCGCATGGTGGCACCATCCAACGGCCGGGTATTGATTACCGGCGAGAACGGCACCGGCAAGGAATTGGCCGCCCGGGCAATTCATGAAAACAGCCTCCGCGCCAAGGGCCCCTTTATAAAAGTCAATTGTGCCGCGGTTCCCCACGATTTGATCGAGAGCGAACTATTCGGTCACGAGAAAGGCTCTTTTACCGGAGCCAGCCAGCAGCGTCGGGGTAAATTTGAGCTGGCAAATTCGGGCACCTTGTTTCTCGACGAAGTCGGCGATATGCCGCTGGCCATGCAAGCCAAGCTGCTCAGAGTCCTTCAAGAAGGCGAGATCGAGCGAGTTGGTTCGTCTGAAACCATTGTAGTCGATGTCAGGGTAATCGCAGCGACCAATCAAAACTTGCAAGCGGCAACCAAAGCCGGTCGTTTCAGAGAAGATCTGTACTATCGGCTGAACGTGATCCCGATCCACGTGCCGTTACTCAAAGAACGCAAAGAAGACATTCAACTCCTGGCCGAACATCTGATGGAAATTGCCTGCCGACAAAATAATCGCCGCCTGAAGACAATTACGCCCCAGGGAATTCAGAGCCTGATCGCTCATGACTTCCCCGGCAATGTTCGCGAGCTAAAAAATTCGATCGAACGACTGGTAATAATGGTCCCGAG
Source organism: Deltaproteobacteria bacterium (assembly GCA_019307065.1). Taxonomy (GTDB): domain Bacteria; phylum Myxococcota; class B64-G9; order B64-G9; family B64-G9; genus JAFDKH01. Next base: position 19,324 of record JAFDKH010000010.1, on the reverse strand, counting down.
TGACGAAATCAAACCTGGCGATGTCGAGCGCTGCCTCGGCCTGGACAAGCACGGTGCTGAAACCGAGGGCTCCGACGATTCATTCTACCAGTCAGACCTGGCGCTCAAAGAGATGATGGCGGCGGCCGAGCGGGCCTTTATCCTGAAAGCTCTGAGCGATTGCGGCGGACACGTCACCAATGCCGCCAAGCAGCTCGGCCTGGAGAGGTCTCACCTGTACAAGAAAATGAAGTCGCTGGGAATCAAATAACCAGATTTACTTGAATACAATCGGGTACTTGATGGTTACGGGCTTTTGAAGTTGGCTCGGAAAGCGCAATCGTTTCAGAGCTAACAGGATGCACTTATTCAATTTCTTGTTCTTGAGACTATCTGATACGACCTTGACTGCGATTACTCTTCCATTAGTCCCGATTGTAATCTCGACGACTATTTTTCCGGGAGTACCTGGCAAGATCTTTCGATGGCAAGCGCGTAGAGCGCTCAGGCGTCTATCGAGCACTTGCCTGATTTGGGCTTGCGACAGGCTGGCGGTTGTCTTTGCGGGCCTTTTCTTCCTGGCTTCTTTCTTCATTACCGGTTCGCGCACAAGCTTTGCCTCGGGAGCTGGAGCACTGCCGAAAGTCTTCATTCCGCGATGCCGGTACATTCCGCTTCCGCCAGAGCTGCTTGCAGAAATCCTTCGCATTCCGACGGCATGATTCGAGACTCCCAGCGGCAAGGGCAGGGGTTGTTTGACAGTCGAAGACGTTGTGCCGGCGGCTCTGACCAGAGAGTCAATCGCCACGAAAGATGTATATTCGGTCATCAAGTTGTAGTTGAGCCCCAACTCGGTGACTTCTTTGATGCGCTCTTCGTCTTTGCCGGTCAGTTTGTTCATGTCACTCAGGCGCATGATTCGATGACGGGCCCATAGATAGCGCAAAGCGGCATTGTCTTTCGAAACAATTGCATCTTCGAGATTGTGGCGGCCTGCGAGCCTTTCACCGGGCAGGTGGCCATTGACTAAAATGGCTCCCTCGGGATCGCCACGGTATTTGCCAAAAACGATTACGGGTCGCTCGGCGAACAGGTCAGGCACGGCCTTGGGCTCTACGTCGTAGGCATCGAAGTCGTCGAACTCAACTGAAATACCTTGCAGCAGCGGGGACGAAATATATTCTCTGAATTTGACGGCTTGCTGTCTGGCCGCATCCGGCTTGGTCAACACGAAGGGTTCGCCCATCCCGGCCCGGGCCATACCCTCGATCAGGAAACGATTGACCGAGCTTCCGATTCCGAAGGCGAACAAATTGGCTTCACCGAGGCTGTTGCGAATCAGTTCGAAGGTTTCCTTCTCGACCGAAACGTAGCCATCGGTAATTACGACCATGATTCGCGAGGTGCCGGTGGTGTGCTCGAGGGCCAGAGCGCGCTTCATGGCCGCCAGTAATCGGGTACCGCCGCCGCCGCGCTGGCGGCCTACGAAAGCGAGACCCTTTTTGATATTGGCCCTGGTGGCCGGCAGCGATACTTTCGACAGGACAACACTTGAACTGGCAAACAGCATTACATTGAAATGATCACTCTTGCGCAGATTTGACAGCAGATCACCCATCAGTTCCTTGGAAATCGTCAACGGAAAGCCGTTCATCGAACCGGACACGTCGACGATGAATATGTACTCGCGCGGAACGATATCGTTAGCCTGGATGCGGTCGGGTGGCTCCATCATCAGCAAAAAGAAGTTCTCTTTTTTTCCGGGATACAGAAGCAATCCGCTCTGAATTTTCTTACCGGCCAGCGAGTAGCGTAAAATGAAGTCGCGATTTCCTGCGTCCTTTGACTCTTCCAGGCTGATCAGCGCGGTTTTTTCTGAACTAAAGTCGGTTTTGATGTCGTGACTCTTACAAGTTACCTGTGCAATCGGTATGCCGCTGCTGATCGAGACCTCGAGACCGAAAGTGAACAGCGATTCCTGGCCTTCTTGCAGATGAGGGTTCTTGACCCAAGTTTCTTTGTCAGCCGCACCCGCCTCGGCCGTCTCTGAATAGCGCGGCCCGACCACGGTCGGATAGACGAATTCGTATACACGATCTTCGGGTACTAACAGTTCGGTATATTTCATCTCGACCTTGATTTCGTCTCCCGGCATTATGTTGGCCACGTTCATCTGAAAAACATTGGGCCGTTGCTGCTCCAACAACGAGGCGGTGCGGCCCTGCCGCCGGGCCTGCTCGTAATCTTTGCGGGCTTGCTCCCGTTTCTTGATCTGGGCTTCGATGACTCGCTCACCGACCGTCATCTTCATCGCATAGACTGCCGCCCGGGTTGAGACCGGAAAGATGTAGATTGCCTCTAAGACATTGTCACCCTTGTTCTGGTAAACCTGGGTGACGCGCACTTCGGCGATGACCCCGGCGATATGGACATCCGCCGAGGTGCTCTTCAAGGGCAAACGATCAACAGCCGGATCATCTGAAAGCACGAAGAAATAAGGCGAGAGGGTCTTGTCTTCTTTGGCGGCCGGAATACTGGCCATGGCCCGCTGAATAAAACGCTGGCGGTCCTCTTCAGAAAGCTTCGACTTGGCTAGAGCCTTGTGGCGGTGGACGGGCTTTTTGATGTCAGTCGTGGCGGTCGGATCGAGATCGTCGGCTGCAGGCTGGCAAGCCGGGCCAAAAACGCAAGTCAGCAAAAATATCATCAAGATCGAAATGCCGGCTATCGATTTCATTCTTTTCAGCCTTGGGGATCTGCGGACGGTCATGTTTGCCTCCTTAATAAGGTATAGACTGGTGGGTCATTAATAGATAGTACGCCTGAGCCGACTAAAGGGTTTCACTCAATTAGTACGACAACTTACGTAGGTAAACGATCCGATGTGCTTGACAATGAGTTCGAGCGGTTGGAATATGGAAAGCTGATTTTGATAAATAACTCCCAAGAAAGGAGTATGAGGATGAAAAAAGCAGCATTGATTTGTGCGATTTTACTATTGTCACAAGCGGCCTGGGCCCAGGGCGAGGTAGTAATCAACGAAGTCGCCTGGTCCGGCTCCGGCGCCAGTTCCAACGACGAGTTTATCGAGCTGTACAACACCACGGCCGCACCCATTGATCTCAACGGTTTTTACATTCACGACGACGAAGGCTATGGCTCGCCTTCCGACACAACCTATATTTTCTCTTCAAGCGCCTGCAATCCCGGTGAGTGCTACACCTGCGCAAACAATGATTGCACTATCCCGGCTAACGGATACTTCTTGATCGAAAAAAATGAAGACGCGGTCAAGGACGTGGCTGCCAATCTGGTCATCGCCGATCTGAGCCTGGGCAACACTGGTGACTCACTAGCCATAAAAGACGGCTCGGACACAGTCATCGACTTTTTGGACTGCGCATCTCAAATATATGGCTGGTATGCCGGGGTAAACAACTCGAATCCCGATCAGGACTTCACCATGGAACGCATAAGTCCGACCATCGCTGGCGACTTCAGCTTGAACTGGGCCACCAACGATCCCCAGATCGCCCAAAACGGGATTGATTCCGGGGACAATGCCATCAACGGTACGCCCGGCCAGGAAAATTCGCGCTTTGGAGAAACCATTCCCGGCCCTGAGATAGTCAACGTGCATTGTGTCGACTCTACAGCCGTGGATGTCTATTTCAACGTTGTCCTCGATCAGACTTCGGCCGAACTGATCGCTAACTACGTACTCAACGCCGGAGCAGCCGACATCAATCCGGCGGCTGCTTTGCTGGACGGCAGCGATGCCACTCTGGTGCACTTGACTGGCCTGGCCGGGATTTCACCGCTGGATTTGACCGACCTGACCGTCAGCGACGTGCTTGACGCCTACCTGGCCGGCCAACCGAGCAACAGTTCGGCGAGTTTCTACTTCGGGGTCATCGAAATCGCCTCCGCTCGTCAAGATGCCGACGCCAACGGCGTGCCCGACATCATTGAACAAACTCCCGATGCGTTTGTGACTGTACAAGGAATCGTCACTTCGGCTGACGTCTTTTATTACCTGGACTCGACTATCCAGGACACCAGCGGCGGATTGACCATCAAAGACGCTATGACAACCGGCCAGGTCACCCGCGGTGACGACATCCGGGTATCGGGCACCTTCGACCAGTATCACAATTGGGATTACTTCGAGAACACCAAGTTTGTCTTGATCAGCCAGGCAAACGAGGTTGAGCCGATGATCATGACACTGGCTGATTTAATCACCAATCCAGAGCCCTACGAGAGCATGCTGCTGGGCGTGGCCACGGTAACCAACACCGGCAGCGGTGATACCTGGCCGGTTTCCGGCAGCAACGCCAGCGTCCAGATCACCGACGACGCCGGTACCAGCGTGTATGTCTTTCAGATCGACCGGGACACCGATGTCGATGGATCAGCTGAACCGACCTGGCCGGTGATCGTGGCCGGTATCGGCGGCCAATACGACGATACCTACCAAATCCTGCCCCGGGACTTGGGCGACATCGACATCGACGATCAAAACTGGCCGCCCGAGGGCGCCACTCAACCATGCTACACGCCGGCTGACGGCACCGATCTCAATTACCCCTGCCATGCCGGTAGCGAGACGTATTCCGGCGGCAGCTGGGGCAGCTGCGAAGGCGAACGGGTACCCGAGTCGACTGACGACAGCTGCGATGAAATCGACAACAATTGTGACGGCGACACCGACGACGGCGTCGATACTGCAACCGATGTAAACAACTGCGGTCAGTGCGGCAACATATGTGCCCTGCAGAACGTACAGTCGCAACAATGCAGCGCAGGTGAATGCGTGTTGACCGACTGCCTGACCGGCTATGCAACCTGCGACGGTGACAACAGCAACGGTTGCGAAACAACCCTGGGAACGATCAGCGACTGCCTCAACTGCGGCGACTCGTGCGTTTTCGCCAATGCCTCCGGATCCACCTGCGAGGTGGCCGGCTGCAACATGGTTTGCGACGATAACTTCGGCGACTGCAGCGGCGGCACGAACGACGGCTGCGAAACCGCCCTGACCAGCACGGCAACCTGCGGCGCTTGTGACATCGCTTGTAGCGGCAACGAGCTGTGTATCCTCGACCAGGGCAACTATGTCTGTTCCGACTCTTGCCAGGACGCCGACAACGACGGGCAGGCCGATGATAGTTGCGGCGGGACCGACTGCAATGACAACGATCCGCTGGTATACCAGGGCGCGCCCGAGTTGTGCGATGCGGTCGACAACGACTGCGACGATGAAACCGACGAAGATTTCATAGATCCCGCTCACGAAAACGGCCTGGGCGACGCCTGTGACGGCCCGGATGCCGACTTGTGCGCCAAGGGCACTTTCGTCTGCAACGCGGCCCTCGACGGTATCGAATGCGACGGCGATGTTGCCTCGCCCGAAGCCTGCAACGGCCTTGATGACGACTGTGATGAAACCGCCGATGAAGACTGGCCCGAACTGGGCAATGCCTGTGACGGCCCGGACGACGACGAATGCGAAGACGGCGTCTATGTCTGCAACACGGCCGGGAATGGCACGACCTGCAACGAAACCGGCGCCGGTAACCAAGAAACCTGCGACAACGTCGACAACAACTGTGATGGTCAGACCGACGAAGGCTTCGGCACCTATACCTGCGGCAAGGGTGTTTGCGAAAACACGGTCGACATGTGCGTCGACGGCGAATTGCAGGAATGTGTCCGTATATTGGATGACCCCGACTACGAAGCAGGCACCGAGGTGAGTTGCGAAGATAACCGCGATAACGACTGCGACGGATTCGTCGACAGCCAGGATATGGACTGCACCAAGGACAGCGGCGGCGGGGGCTGCGGCTGTTCTTCGAGCAACCCCAACTCACCGGCCCTATTCGGCCTGATCTTGCTCGGATTGGTCGCGGCATTCAGACGCCGGCGAAGATAACGATTATAAATAGTTAACAACTGAAGCCCTTTCCCGGTCGGGAAAGGGCTCTTTTTTTTCGAAAATTAACTTACGAATATTCGGTAACCTTACTGTTGAACAGCGTATCGACCTCGTGCTCCATTTTTTCACTAGCCCCGACTTCTTCGTGCAACTTAAGCACGGTTTCAGGGCCGGTATCGGGCATACGCATGTGCAGGTAAGCTTTACAGGAACCCTTGAAACGCCCCAGAATGGTCTTGAGCTGCTGCAACTGCTCAGGGGTGACCTTCTCGGCATTGACTTTGAAATGCACCCGCGAGGTCTTTTGTACGTGAGCGTCTGAAAGCATGCGGACCTCACGAACCCGAAGCCTGGCCTCGGAGTTATCGTCACCTTCCATGGCCACCGAACCAATCAGCAAGAGCGGTTCTTCCGACTTCAACAACTTTTCATATTCGGCAAACTCCTTGGAGAAGACGATCGCCTCACAGGTTCCCTCGAGATCCTCAAGGGTCAAAGCCGCCATGCGCCCGGTCCCGTTTTTCAAGGGCCTTTCACGCATGCCGGCCACCAAAGCCGCCAGGGTCACTTCTTTTTTAGTCATCGTGTTGAGACTCCGACTGGTACAGCTGCTTAGCCGGGATATGAGTTTCTTGTAGCGATCCAGTGGATGACCGGTCAGACAGAAACCAAGGGCCTCGCGTTCGAGGGCCAGGCGCTGCCGTTCGGGCCATTCAGGCAAATTGGGCAAGGGCGGTTCGTCGGCGATTCCACCTGCGTCGTCGGGCCCGTTCATCATTTCGAGCAGGTTACGCTGCCCGCTGAGTTTTTCTTTTAGCCTGGCATGGGCCCGGCTGAACGCCAGTTCAATCACTGCACACAGGCTTGCCCGGCTGGCCTTGAACCCATCCATGGCCCCGCTCTTGATCAGGACCTCGACCAGCCGCTTGTTCACTTTGCGCAAATCCAGACGCAAACAAAAATCAAACAAAGTCGAGAAAGGCAGCTTAGATCTGGCCTGACAAATTACCTCAATCGCCGCATCTCCAAGACCCTTGACGGCCCCCAGACCGAATAGAATCTTGCCGTGCTCAACCGAAAAAGTCCGTTCGGAACGGTTGACATCCGGCGGCAGGATTTCGATGCCCATCTCACGCACCTTGGCGATATGGCGCACCATTTTTTCGGTATTGTTCATTTCACTCGACAACAATGCGGCCATGAACTCTACCGGGTAATGGGCTTTGAGATAGGCGGTCTGGTAAGAAATCAAGGCATAGGCAGCCGAATGTGACTTGTTGAAGGCATACTCTGCAAACTTCTCTATTTTTTCGAATAGGTCGGTGGCTTCCGATTTGGGCATGCCGCTCTTTTGAACGGCGCCGTCAATAAATAGCTGCTTTTGGCGTGCCATTTGGTCAGCATTTTTCTTGCCCATTGCCTTGCGCAAGACATCCGCCTGACCCATGCTGAAACCGCATAATTCCGTGGCGATCCGCATGACTTGTTCTTGGTAAATGATCACGCCGTAGGTTTCTAACAATACCGGCTCGACGACCGGATGCGGATAGGTTATGAGCTTTCCGCGCTGTTTGCGATTGATATAGTCTTCGACCATGCCCGAATTGAGTGGCCCCGGTCGATAGAGAGCCACAGCAGCGATGATGTCCTCAAACCGATCCGGTCTCAATTCCTTCATCAGTTGCTTGAATCCGTCAGATTCAATCTGAAAGATACCGTCGGTTTCCCCAGAAATAAGCAGTTCAAACACTTTCTGATCATCAAGGGCTATGTCGAGAATTTCCAGCTCGCCCCCGCTCTGGCGAATCATCTTTAGGGCATGGTCGATTACGGTAAGAGTTTTCAACCCCAGAAAATCAAATTTTACCAGACCGGCCTTCTCGACTTCGTCCTTGGCGTACTGAGTAGTCAGAAATCCATCTTCACCTTTGAGGACCGGAACCGTTTCTAGAAGCGGTTTGTCGGAAATTACAATCCCGGCGGCGTGCGTGCCGAAATGTCTATTGAGGCCCTCTAGCGAACGTGCAACCTGGACAACTTCGCGATAGATCGGTTTTTCATCCTGAATTTCGGTCAGGCGCGGTTCTTCTTTCAGGGCCTGATCCAGAGTAACATTGGGACCCAGCGGTATCAGCTTGGAAATCCGGTCGGCCTCGCCGAAAGACAAACCCATCACCCGGCCGACATCCTTGATGGCCAGACGCGGTTTGAGTTGCCCAAAAGTGATTATCTGGGCGACACGATCGGAGCCATATTTTTCTGAAACATAGGTAATAACTTCGTTGCGCCGATCCTGGCAAAAATCGATGTCGAAGTCGGGCATACTAACCCGATCGGGATTCAAAAAGCGCTCGAACAGCAAATCGTATGGCAGCGGATCGATGGCAGTGATTTCCAGACAAAAAGCTACCAGCGAGCCTGCTCCGGAACCGCGCCCCGGTCCGACCGGAATGCCGTTCTTTTTTGAAAAGGCGATGAAATCCCAAACGATTAGAAAATAGCCCGAAAATCCCATGCGCTTGATGACGTCAATTTCGTAATCCAGACGCTGGCGGTACTTTTCCTGTTCGGCAGTCTCCATATTCTGAATATGTTTTTCGAGCCCTTCTTTTGTCTGGATCTCCATGAAACTGTCCAGATCATATCCCTCAGGAACCTGGTAATGCGGCAGAAAAACATCGCTCAGGTTGAGTTCCAGATTGCACGAATCGGCAATCCGGCGCGTATTTTCCAATGCTTCGGGCTGATCGGCAAACAGCTCTTCCATTTCGGCCGTCGAACGCAGATAGAGATCCTGGGTGTCATGCCGCATCCGATTCGGGTCGTCGACGGTTTTGCCGGTTGAGATGCACAACAGGATATCATGGGCGCGATGGTCACCCTTGTTCAGATAATGACAATCATTGGTCGCGACCAGCGGAAGATTTTCTTCAGCCGCAATCTTGACCAGGACTTCATTTACTTTTTCTTGTTCGACCAGTCCGTTGTGCTGAAGCTCGAGGAAAAACTGACCGGGCTCGAAAATGGCTGCGTAATCTCTGGCCGACTGGCGGGCCGCGTCTACCTGACCGCGCTTGATGTGGGTTGCCAATTCACCGCTCAAGCAGGCCGTCAAGGCAGTTAAGCCCGAAGAATATTTTTTCAACAGCTGCTTGTCCATTCGGGGATGGTAATAGAAACCATCCAGGTAAGCCCGGCTGACCAGTTGGCACAAGTTGCGGTAGCCCTCTTCGTTGCGCGCCAGTAAAACCAGGTGATACATCTCGCGGCTGGAGCGGTCGAGCATGCCCTGCTTCCCGGCTACATATACTTCACAACCTATGATCGGCTTGATTCCGGCCGACTTAGCCCGCTGATAGAAGTCGATTGCACCGAACATGTTGCCGTGATCAGTGATGGCAACCGTGTCCATTTTCAGCTCAGCCAGCCGAGGGAACAATTTAGCTAGCCGGATGGCGCCGTCAAGCAGACTGTACTGGGTGTGTAAATGCAAATGCACGAAGTTCGACATGAGGTTTTCGATTGTGACCCTCACGCCTGGGTTTGTCAAGCCCCCAAATCGCCCGAACTGCCCGTGTAACTACCCGAAACAATAGTACTAATAACCAGGCCTCGCCATGTAAATCTTCAGAACAAAAGCCCTTTTTAGCCTGGCCAAAATGTCAGAAAAAGATCGAATTTTTACACGATCTCCTCGATTGACGCAGTTGCTCAGATTGCGATAGGGTCCACAGATTCATCTTGGCCCGAGGCTTATATGGTTGAGTACCGACAAGAAAACGTCCCCGAGGTTGATGATCTCGAAGCCCTGGTTGAGAGCGGCGATAAAAAGGCGCTCAAGAATTTTCTGATCCTCTTGCATCCGGCCGACATGGCCATGCTATTCGATGTTCTGGACCGCGACTACTGGTCTCGGGTAATTCCCCTCCTGGATATCAGTCAGATCTCCGACTTGATGGAAGAACTTCCCGATCACCTCCGGGATGATTTGGCTGAGCATCTCAGTCCTGCTCAGTTGACCAACGCTTTCGAGGAAATGGCTTCTGATGACGCGGCTGATGTCATCGCCGATCTGCCTGACGAATTGGCTAAGGCGGTTCTGGGCGCTTTGCCGCAAGAAGACCGTCTCGAAGTTGAGACCCTGCTCAAGTTCCCCGAAGACACCGCCGGCGGTTTGATGCAGGTCGAGTTGGTTTCGGTACAGGAAAAAGCCACGGTCGATCAAGCGGTCGAGGCCATCCGGGCCAATGTCGAAGAGGTTGGTGATTTGCATTTTGTATATGTAGTCGATCAAAGCCACAAGCTAACCGGCTGGCTGTCACTGGACAGACTAATCCTGGCACGGCCCGATCAGCCGGTGGCCGACCTGGTTGATCGCGATTTTCATGCGGTTACGCCGGAAGTAGACCAGGAAGAAGTCGCCCAGATGTTCAAGCGCTACAACTTGATTTCACTGCCGGTTGTCAACGACCTGGGTGCTTTGATCGGCCGGATCTTGCACGACGACGCTGTCGACGTTCTCGAAGAAGAAGCCGACGAAGATATCCTGCGCATGGCCGGAGCCGAAGAACCCGAACTCGTCTACACCAACCGGATCTTCAAGATTGCCTCAGTCAGGTTGCCCTGGATACTTGCCAATGTGGCCGGGGGACTTTTATCGGGCATGCTGCTCTGGCAATTCAAGGTCACTTTTCCTGATATGCTGACCTTGATGGTGTTCATTCCAGTTATCGCAGCCATGTGCGGTAACGTGGGCACACAGTCTTCGACAATTGTAGTGCGCGGTTTTGCAACCGGACGAATTGATTTCAATAGTCTGGGAAGGTTCTTCACCAAGGAACTTGCGATCGGCACGATCATGGGAATCGTCTGCGGCCTGACCGTCGGCGTTGCCGCTCGTCTCTGGCAAGGCCACGCAATCCTGGGCTTGACCGTCGGTATCGCCATGACGGCCGCGATCATTATTTCCGCCTTGATGGGCGTCTTGGTACCTTTTTTATTCCGCTATCTGCGAATCGATCCGGCTATCGCAGCCGGTCCTTTGGTGACCACCAGCAATGACGTGATCGGGATTGCCATATATTACCTGGTCGCCATGTTGCTTATCGCTCCCTGAACAATCTCGAGGACTGCCGGGCAATCTACTTCTTTTTTCCGCGGGGTTGATTGGGTGTCGCCTGGCCGCCATGCCGGGCAATCCAGACATCCATGCGATGGAAGATGCCTCGAATCATACGCAGTTCGCGCGGGTCCATCTCCGCTCGGGAGAGGACCTTTCTCAAGTCGTTCAGGATCAACTCGGGGTTCTGCGGATCGAGATAGTCGATATTGGCAAGCGTTTGCTTCAGGTGATTGATCAAACCTTCCAGTTCACCGGCCGTGGTGGTCTCGCGGCTGATACTGCAAAAATCAGAATCCAGCTGTGCCCTTCGAATCTCCCAGGCTACCAGCATGACTGCCTGGGCCAGGTTCATCGATGGGTAGTCGGCCGCGGTCGGCAGAGTCAGGATTTCCTGACATAAGCCCAAATGGGCATTCGTCAAGCCGGTCGGCTCGGGACCAAAAACCAGGGCCGCCCTGGCGCCGGCCGGCAATCTTGAAAGCTCGGCTATGAATTTCTTCGGGCCATAAGGAATCTTGCGTTCCTGATGCACACGCAAACGGCAACTCAGCCCGACTACCCAGGCCGCCGGCTGGATGGCTTCTTCGAGGGTGGCAGATTGCCTGGCCGACTCGAGCAGGTCTTTGGCGTGCACGGCCATTTTTCTGGCCTCGCGCAGATCTACGAATTGAGGGTTGACCAGTGTGAGAGAATCAAACCCCATATTTTTTAAAGCCCGGGCGGCACTGCCGACATTACCGGCCTCGACTGGTTCGACTAAGATGAAATCTACGTTGCTTACGTTCATTTGATATTCAGCAAATCCTGCATTTCAGGTGGCAGTTTGCTGGAGCCCATCGGCCCGCCCATTTCCTTGAGCAAAGTTTCCAGCCCGGCCCCGTTGCCGCCCATCTCCTTCATGATTTGGTCGAGCTGACCTTTGGCATTGCCCAATATGTTCTGATACTCGGACATGATGCTCCAGGCGACATAGGCATACACCAATAACAATACGAATACGGCAACCAGCTGAACAACTATCTGTAAGCGGTGGATGAACGAATCCTGGCTGATGCGAGCCTGTTGGTCTAGAGCCTCTTCGAGCCGGCCGGACAGCTCGCCGGATGAAATCGACAACATGAACTCGTCATCGAACCACTCGATTCCGCCCAGGGCCTCGGTCAGCGTCGCACCGCCTTGTACGGTTTTGATGACTTGCTCAATCCTGGAAAGCATCGCCTGATCACCGGTGGCCCGGGCGGACAATCTCAGAGCAGCATGCAGATCGAGCCCGGCTCCCAACGCGGTAGACAGGTGGCGCGAAAAGCGCACCTTGGTCCTGAGAATTTGCAATTTACCGACTACCGGTATTGCCCGCGCCAGACTCTGGGTGCGGGCCGGGCCGAGTAGCTTGCGCAAGCCCCAGGGGAGCAGGAACACAAAACCAAACAAGATTAGCAAGGCAAACAAGTAAGGCACCAGCGAGGCCTTGAGGTAGGCGCCCAATCCGGCTATGAACAACTTTGATAGTGGTATCAGAAAAAACGACAAGGTAAAAAGGACAAAGGGGTAGATACAACCCCGGACTATCCTGCGGCGCATCGTCAAGCGCAGCTCGATTGCTTCACTCAATGAGTAAAATACGGCCGGTAAACCTCCGGTCTGCTCGCCGGCATCTATCAGCGAGCGAACATGATCCGGAAAAATAGCGGGATCGGCTGCCATCGCATCTGCCAACGTGGCACCCGACTCAATGGATGATCGAATTCCGATCATGGTCGCGCGAAGCCTTCCACTGGAATGGCCGGCCACCAGACTGAGTACTTCGGTCAAAGCGATGCCCGATTCGAGCATGCGGGCAATCTGGCCGTAGAGGGCAGCCAGCCGGCTATCCGAAACCGGCTTGAACAATTGGGGTCTTTCGGTAGTAACGACTTCTGGGCCGCTCTGAGGCGGGGCTGACAGCCCAGGCCTTGAGGCAGGCGCCGGCTGGGCGTTAGCCGTCGGGGCCTGATCCGCTTGCTCTTGCCGAGCCATGAATTTTTCTATGACTACCCCGCAGGCAATACACTCAGGGCCTTCAGGAACTTCTGTCTGACAATTGGGGCAGATCAATGCAGACGCCGGCGGCTAAGTAAAATTACGCCTAGCAACCCAAGTAGCCCAGCGGCTGGACGGCCACTGCTACTACACCCACAGCCACTTCCGTTTTCGACGGTCCCCTCATCCGCCGGGCCGGTACTATCTCCGGTCGTACCAGAATCTGAGCCACCGTCATCAGGCAGTCCGCCATCGACCCCGCTGTCAGCCGGTCCGCCATCAACTAAGGCATCAGCCGGCCCGCCGTCGACCCCGGCATCGGCCGGTCCGCCATCGACTCCGGCGTCCACAGGACCGCCGTCCGGGTACACATCCGAAAACAGATCGCTCCATTCGACCTCGATCCGGTCGGCCCGACCTCTTCCATGGGCCCAGATCGTCATATTCTCTTCCCCGCGGTATTCAACCGACATTAGATGTAGCCCGCTGGTCCCCATCAGATCGAAATGACCGGCCAGGTCTTTCGGGGCGCCCGCCTGGTAATAGTCATCCATGAATCCACCACCCCCAGGAACATCGGTACCATCGGTCTGGTTATTGGTCGTAATTAATACCTCAGCGCCCATATATTCAGATTGCGGGATCCGGGCCGAACCACACGACCCGCCGGATGAGCAGGTGAAGACGCCCCCATATCCTTCCGGAGCGTAGTAGTTGATGAATGTTCCGGTGGCAACGGTCATGTTGGACAATTCGCCTTCGGCCCAACTCAGGTCGTCTTCTAGCGGCTGGTCGTTCATGCCGGTCAGAACATATCTTGTGGCCACGCAGCGGGCCACCGCCCCATTGCTTGGTACGAAATCCGAGCCGTAGTCGTGCAACGAAACCAGTGTTCCCTTGGCATTAATCCCGGTCACGACGGCCACATAACCCGGCCAGGCCATATTCACCCAGCGAATCGATCCGTCGTCGGGGTCCCAGGCGCACAAGACATGATGAAGCGCCATATCAAACGGTGTTCCAAAATCCAGGCGCCGAGTCGAAAGCGTTTTGGTCTGGCCGCTAACGAAGTCGCCCCAACACGAATGTGAGCGACAACCGCCGTAGTAGCCCCAATCCCCAAAAGTATTCAAAACTTTTACGTCCAGAGCATCCATGTCACTTTCGGGCAAAACCGAACTGACCCCAGCCACGATCCCGTCAATCTCGTCCTCGATACCAATTGGAACCCAGGCAGTGTTCGAAATCGTCGAGCGCACAGTGTTATATACAGCACCCAGATCATCTTTCACTTCTGAATAACCACTAATAATGTCTTCGGCAAAGGCCACTCCCAGAGCATGACCCATCTCGTAATGGCTGCCCCAGACACGAATAACGGTATAGCCATGCCGGTCTTGATCCAGGTGCTGCTCAAGGATCTCGTAGTTCTGGGCCCAGACCGGGCAAGACAGCCAACTCAAGAAAAGAATGTTTAAGATCATAAAAGCCGGAGATCTTCGTTGCATGGCAGACTCCCTGTTCGTTTTTCCTCAGTATACACAGTGGGTTTGGGCAGATCAATCCAGACGCCGGCGGTAAAGTAAAATAACACCCAGAAACCCTGCTAGCCCGGCAGCCGGACGGCCACTACTACTACATCCACAGCCGCTTTGGCTTTCGACGGTCCCGCCATCTGGTTGACCGCCATCCGGGTAGACATTGGGAAACAGGTCGCTCCATTCGATCTCGATCCGATCGGCTCGACCTCTTCCGTGGGCCCAGATCGTCATATCTTCTTCCCCGCGGTATTCAAGCGACACCAGATGTAGCCCGTCGGTCTCCATCAGATCGAAATGACCGGCCAGATCTTTCGGGGCACCCACCTGGTAATAGTCGTCCATAAATTCACCACCCGAAGGAACACCTGTACCATCGGTCTGGCTATTGGTCGTAATCAATACTTCAGCGTTCATATATTCAGATTGCGGGGTCCGGGCCGAACCGCACGACCCGCCGGGTGAGCAGGTGAATACGCCCCCATGTCCTTCCGGCGCGTAGTAGTTGATGAATGTCCCGGTGGCAATGGTCATATTGGACAGTTCGCCTTCGGCCCAGCTCAGATCATCTTCCACTGGCTGGTCGTTCATGCCGGTCAGAACATATCTTGTGGCCACGCAACGACAAACCGCACCCTCCTCGGTAACGAAACTCGAATTGTAGTCATGCAACGAAACCAGGGTCCCCTTGGCATTGATCCCGGTCACAACGGCCACATACCCCGGCCAGGCCATATTCACCCAGCGAATCGATCCGTCGTCGGGGTCCCAGGCACACAAGACATGATGAAGCGCCATGTCAAATGGTGTTCCAAAATCCAGGCGCCGGGTCGAAAGCGTCTTGGTCTGGCCGCTAACGAAATCTCCCCAGCACGAATGCGAGCGACACCCACCGAAGTAACTCCAATCCCCAAAAGTATTCAGAACTTTTAGGTCCAGCGCATCCAGGTCACTATCGGGCAAGACCGAACTGACCCCGGCCACGATCCCGTCAATCTCGTCCTCGATGCCAATTGGCACCCAGACAGTGTCCGAAATCGCCGAGCGGGCAACATCATACAAGGCACCCAGATCCTCTTTGATTTCTGTATAACCACCCATGATGTCTTGTGCAAAAGCTGTTCCCAGAGCATAGCCCATCTGGTAATGACTGCCCCAGACACGAATGACGGTATAACCATGCCGGTCTTGATCCAGGCTTTGCTCGAGGATCTCATAGTTCAGTCCCCAGACCGGATATGCCAGGCAACTCAAAAAAAGAATGTTCAAGATTATAAAAGCCTGAGATTTTCTCCGCATGCCAGACACACCCCTGCTGGTTTTTTCTCAGCATACACAGTGAGTTAGAGCCAGTCAAGGCGGCCCGGCCGGTCTGGTTGAGATCGTTTTCAAAATGGATACGTAATATTGTTTTGTAGCTTGCATTCTGTTTTGGAATGTGTATTAATCCGCTGCTCGTCGCTCACGAATAGCTTGTCGGAGGTGCCAGTCAAATGATCATCGAGATTAACCCCCTGCATCCGCAACCAAGACTGATTCGCAGGGTAGTTGAAGCGCTCGCTCAGGGGGCGGTAATTTCATATCCGACCGATACGGTCTACGGAATCGGCTGTGACATCTTTTCGAAATCCGGGATCGAACGCATCTATCAACTCAAAGATCGCAGCCGGAAAAAACCCTTGAGTTTTGTCTGCTCTGACTTGAAAGACATCAGTCGCTATGCCCAGGTACCCGATCACGCCTATCGGATCATGAAGAAACACTTGCCGGGTCCTTATACATTTATTCTAGAAGCTACCAAGGAAGTTCCCCGAATCATGATGTCCAAGCGCAGGACCGTTGGCATTCGGGTTCCCAGTAATCCAATTTGTCTTGCCATGGTTCGCGAACTGATGCATCCGGTTATTTCTACGAGTGCCAATCTGCACGGAAACTCGCCGATCTGCGACCCAAAAGAAATCAATTTGAAGATGGGCAAGGTACTCGATCTGGTGATCGATGGGGATGCCTTACCGAACGTCCCCTCGACCGTAATTGATCTGACCGGCGAGTTTCCCTACGTCATCCGCGAAGGCAAGGGCCCGATCGACTGGGTCGCCTAAGCGAACACTACTCACTATTTGCTGCTGATCTTTTCGAGGTCCAGCTTGGCTTCCTGCAAATCGGGGGCTAGGCGGATTGCTTCTTTATAGGCCTTGATTGCCGCTTGTTTGTCTCCGCGAGCCTGGTAGGCCTTGCCCAGTTTGTGGTGGGCTCGTGCAAAATCAGGATTGTACTGGACGGCTTTCTTGAATCCTTCGACCGAAAGATCGAGGTATTTCTTTTTATGCACCCGGGTTCCCATGGCTTTGTTGAAATATAAACTGGCCAGATAATAATATCCCTTAGCCGAGTCAGGTTTGTCTTTGATCGCCCGTTTCAGCTCCTTGATGGCCTTGTCGGTTTTATTGCTATTGAAATAAGCAACACCCAGATCGCAACGGGTGTCGGCCATTTGCGGCTTAAGCTCAAGGGCTTTCTTGTAGTAACGAATTTGTTCGTCCAGATTTGCGCGCTGGCCGAATACGTCACCCATGCGATAGTGTGCCAGAGCATTTTTTTCATCCAGCCGGATGGCTTCTTTGTATTCCGATGCCGCCAGATCCATAAGACCGCGATCACGATACAGATCTCCCAAAATAATCCGCGCATCTACTCGCTCGGCATCCAGACGAATCACATCCTTGGCATGCGCAATCGCATTCTCGTAGTCGTCCTTTTCGGAATACAATTTGGCCAGGGCCACATGCGCTTCAATCAGGTTGGGATTGAGACCGATAGCCTGAGTGAACTGCTCCAGGGCCGCATCTTTCTTGCCTTGCGCTAGGTAGGTTCGACCAAGCTTGGCCCGCGAAGCTGCGTCTTCGGGATTTATTGCCAGAGCTTGCTTGAAAGTCTTCTCGGCCTCTTCCAGCTTGCCTTCCTCGATATAGACGATTCCCATCTTGGCGCGAAATTCGGCCTTACCGGGGTTGATACTAATCGCGGTCTTGAAATGACTCAAAGCCTGACTTATCAAACCTTTCTGAAAGTAGGCCTCACCCAAATAGGCATGCGCATCGGCGAAATCCTTCTTGATTATCAATACTTCGTTGAACTTGGAAATCGCATCGTCAAAATTATTGGCATTGAAATAGGCCAATCCGAGATTGAAGTGTGCCTCGACGTATTTGGCCTCGAGTTCGCAGGCTTTCTTGAAGGCCTCGATCATCTTCTCTTTATCTTTTTTTCGACCCAGCGCAACACCAAGATTGTTGTAGGCTTGGGCATACTTGCCATCGAGTTCAATAGCTTGCTGGTAGGCAGTTATTGCTTCGTCGACCTTATCACCCTTGAAATAGGCCAACCCCAGGTTGTAACGAAACTCGGGATCATGCGGTCGGGCTTCGATTGCCTTTTTATAGAATATTGCTGCTTTATTGGCGTTGCCACGCTCGTAGAACAAGTTACCCAGGTTGTTATAGGCATCCGAAAATTTCGGCTCAGATTTGACCGCTCTCCGATAAGCCTGTTCGGCTCGATCGAAATCGAGCTGGCGATGATAGATTTCAGCCAACTGGAACTGCGCCATTGCGAATTTCGGAGAAATTTCGGTAGCCGCTTTGTAGGCAGCCACGGCCATACCTAAATCACCCATCTTAGTGTAAACGACTCCGAGGTTGAAATAGGCCTCGACCATTTCGGGATGCTGGGCAATTGTTTCTTTATAGCGCCCGATTGCCTCTTTATAGCGGCCCTGTTTTTGAAGCAATGCACCGAGATTCAGCCGGGCATCAACTTCGGCCGGGTTGAATGTAATCGCCCGACCGTAATAACTTTCGGCTTTCTTGAAGTCACCCATCGAGTGGAAAGCCAGCGCCAGCGTAAAACAAGCATCGGCATCACGGGGATTCTCCTTGAGGACGCTCTGGTATTCTTTGATTACTTCCTTCAAGGAGGCATCGTCTTTGAGCTTTCCCTTTTTCCTGATTACGGCCTCGTCTTTGGCTTCTTTTTTCTCGACCGCCGAGGACTTGCTCTTGGTGCCCTGGGCAAAGCCCGTCAAAGGAATTATACTAATCAGTCCGATAATTAAACAACGCAACCACATGACCGCAGCCTTTCAGATCTATTCAGTCCACCAACCCTTGGATGATTCCCCGATCGACGAGAAGTATTTCTTCTTGACTGCCAACCACTCGTCTTCTTCACGTTTCAGATCCGCGGCATCTTCTTCGACTTCCTTGCGGAAATCATTCACGTCCGACTGGATCGACTTGACTTGTTCGATAAAATCCTCTTCGTCGTCATCAAATGCAATTGAATGTTTTTTAACCAGCTTTACTTTCGCCAGCTCAAACTGGGCCTTGGCCAGAATGAGTTCCATGTCGGCCAACTCGAGCTTGACTTCGAAATGATCGATCTTATCGTTCAGGAAGTCGACCTTGGCTTCGAGCATATCAACTTCCATATCTACCTTGTCTGCTTCACGCGCAGCGGCATTCGCCGCGCCTTCCTTTATTTTTTTTATACGAGTCAGAGTCCGATCAATTTCCCGGTGAGTATTATCAATGGTCCGCTTGACGGCACTCATTCGATCAACTGCGATCGTAACCACGGTTTCAGCTTGAAACACTGACCGACGACTGCTCTTTGGCAGACTTTTGATCAAGTCTGGAGAAACCGTGTAAGACAGTGATGGCCCGC
>JAFDKH010000271.1 GCA_019307065.1 Deltaproteobacteria bacterium | reverse complement strand
GTTTTGAGGACTCCTGCCAAGTGTCTTTCGAGTTCCTGCCCAAAGTATGCCCGGTAAGCCGGGCTCTTCATCAGGGCATTGAAGATTTTTGTGACACATCCTTCCTCAGCAGCAAGTCTTTTCATCGAATCATCTGCAATCCCAACTCCGTCCAAGTCAAAAGCAAACTCTGAATCCCAGCAAAAAAAGACCCACTTTGCGTTTTCAATTCTTAGCTTGGCTGCGTACCAGTTGGTAATGGGCCAGTCGAAGTTCTGAGCCCACAAGTTCAGAATAATGTAACCGGTGAAATCCTTGATATCGATATACTGCTTAGCTTTTTCGTAGAAGTCTTGCTGGGAAAGATCGCTGGAGGCAATGAACTGACAGGCAGTATCCCAGGCTTCTATTGTTCCAACAGTCGCGATATCCCCTTGGTGTTCGCCTCTGATTAGATCCCATTGACTTGTCTTTGATTGCGCTTGTAAAAAATCTTCATCAATTCGCTCAACTAAATTGTAGAGACCCCTGAATTGCATGTTTACGAACAAAATATACCAGCTACCTGAGGGGCTGAGGCCTCCCATCTCGCGATGGAGATCTCTAATGACTTGATCGCGAATATATGCGCTGCGCAGATCGAACCGGTTCATGACTTTTCTGAAGCGGTCGTCGAACAAAGCTCGCAAAACCAAAACATCGAATTTTTGCTGGCTGCTTCCAGGGATTACCGGGTAGGCCAGTCTTGCAACACCGTATTTCCTGCGGAAATATATCCTGAAAGATTTCTTGGCATCGAAATCCCCCAGTCGCCCTACCTGACCATGCAGCCGCAAACCAACACCGGTTGAAACCGCTTCTCGGCCGTTGTCCCCGATAATGACCAACCGGGCGCCTCGTTCGGCTGCTCGCCCGCGCACACGCGATTTTAGCTGCACGAACGAAAATTCATCCTTGTCCATTAGAAGCGACAAAATCGGCAGCCGGCCGGGAAGACCGATAAAATAATCAGCGCGCAATTCTTTGGTCGCTCGTTCACTGCCGATGAATCCTGCGGCTCGCACAATCGTGTTATCGGAGATGTAAAATGTATCTGTAAATACCGGGCTGGCAATGGTCGGCCTGGTTCCATCAGTCGTGTACCTGATCGTAAGCCTTCTGGCGGTCGTGGCAACGATGTTGACTTCAATTCGTCGAGGGTGTCTGCCAGGCGGCGGACTGATCTCAACCTTAGTATTCAGCGGTCCGAAAAACGGTTTTTTAGTGTTGGCCGCATGGGGTGTCGGCGTAACGAAGTAGAACCAGGCCGGGCTACCATCCGGACTGCGACCGTACGATTGATCTGACATCTGTTTGGGAAACTTCACCCGATCCACCAGCTCCCCGCGCGGATCGATCAAGAACAAGCGGCCACCTCTTTTGCTCAGACGGAAACTAGCATGCACAATACCGGTCAGGGCCGATTGTTCACAGCGGTTCTTGCCAGACATCCATAGCAGAAGATATCCTCCGGGCGGGATCGACACGTCGGGAAATATCCATTTCTCTTGATCTGCGAGATCATCGCTGAGCCTGTAGCCGGACAGATTCACGCGGGCGGGGCTCGGGTTGTATAGTTCCAACCAGTCCGAGGAATGTCCGTCCTCATCCCTATTTGTGTCTTTGTTCGAAGCCAGGAGTTCGTTAATTACTACTTTGCCGCCGGCTGCCTCGGCCGCCGCAACTCGAAAGCCCGGCAAGAAGCCAACTAAAAACATGCCAATCAGGAACATCGATATTGTGTCAATATTTCTCATCTATTTGAAATCAGGCCTGTTGATTGAGTGCAAGTTACTTCGTTTCAACCCTGAAGTAAAGCCGGGCCAGGCAGTCGAGACAAGTAGTTGTCATTTGCACTAAGCTAGATCTATATTCACTCAGTTTCCGACAATTGGAGGTGAATCGTGAGATTATGCGCCGCAACTTCCATCGCACTGCTGACAATTTTTCTATGGCCGGCAACCCCGGCATTCGCCCAGGACGATGAAGAGATCGAGCCCGTCTACGCCACTTCGAAAATCTTGAAACAACGCGGTCCAAAAATGGGCCGCTTCGGATTGCAGCCGATGTTGAAACTTCTTTATCCAGGTTTATGCAAACTTCCCCGGGCATCGAAGGTGCCCGATGATGATGAAGACCGAGAAGTGATCGATCAGGTAATTGGAATACGAGGTCGCTTCCTGAGCATGAACGAAGGAGCTATTTTAGCGACACCCAATTCAATCGCATTGCTGATCATCCATTCCTATTCTAGTCCAGATGATATCAGCCAAACAGCGGAACTGGCTGTCTTGACCATCAAGAATAGAAAATTGAAAGTCCTTGTCCGCCAGCGCCTGGAAGATTGGGTGTCTGACTTCGATCCGGCGACTGGGGCCGGATCCTCGCTGAACCTGAAACTATACCGTCTGAGCCCCATAGCTTCTGCCCTGGGGCTGATTGTCAAACTGGTTTCACAAGATCCGACCGCAATCGAGGAAAATACTGAATTGATCTTGTTTGTCATAGAAGACGACTCTTTCTATGAAATTTTTCAGCATTCTTTGCGATCCTCAATGACCGAGTTCGTACACACAAAACCAAAATCCGTATCAGTTAGCAGTTCGGATACCAACATTATAATCTCGCCGAAGCCGTCCCGGGGACTCTACGGATTGGATGTCGAGGTTCACCAGGCTGAATCCTTTAACGGAAGAGTATTTCATACCGAGATGAACCTGGAACTCTACCGCTGGGAGGACGACAGTTACCAAGACTATTCACCTTAATGGCCCTAGACCCTGCATTTGAAACATACCCACTTTTCAGCTATGAAACAGGGGATATCCCGCCACTGAAAACAAACAGGCTTTGGGAGGTATGTATAAAATGTCTATCCATTCGATAAAGAAGATGTGGTTGCTTGTAGGTTCTATGGGGCTCTTTGTATTTTGCGGCGCCTGCGACAAGAAAGAGGCAGCCAAGACGCCTGTCCCAAAAACAGACAAACAACCCGCCAAAAAACCTAAACCCGCCGAACAACCGGCAGCCAAGATCACAGCTCCCCAAGGCATGCTGCATATCCCCAAGGGTGAATTCTGGATGGGCTGCAAACCTGAAACAGACAAAGACTGCGAAGAGCCCGAAAAGCCGGGCCACAACGTCTACCTGGATGACTATTTCATCGATAAGACAGAAGTAAGCGTTGGTCAATTCGAGGCCTGCGTAAAGGCCGGGTCGTGTTCCGACAAAGGCCTGGCTGTGCCCTCATGGAACGACAAGCAGCAACCGGATTGGGCCTGGTCGTGTAACTGGGGAAAGCCGGACCGGAAGAACCATCCGATTAATTGCCTGAGCTGGGAGCAAGCTGATAGCTACTGCAAGTGGGCATCTAAGCGCCTGCCGACAGAAGCCGAGTGGGAAAAGGCCGCCCGCGGCAGCGACGGTCGCAAATATGCCTGGGGGAACGAGGAGTATGCTGAGCTCGGTAAGGCCGGCAAGCTGGTCGCCAACATAGCGGATGAATCGGAGAAGAAGCGTGATCCGCTCTGGGAGGTCGCAACCGGTTATGACGACGGACACACCGGCACGGCTCCGGTGGGCAGTTTCCCAAAAGGCGCCAGTCCTCATGGTGTTCTGGATATGACCGGCAATGTGCTCGAGTGGGTAGCCGACTGGTATGCCGAAGACTATTACAAGAAATCTCCTCCTAAAAACCCAAAAGGTCCTGCGACCGGCGAACTGCGTGTAGCCCGCGGCGGAGCCTGGTACGGAGAACCGAAGTATACGCGCATTTCATTACGCTGGCCCAACCCGATCAGAAGAATTGTCGCCGTGGGTGTACGCTGCGCCAGTTCGGTCAAAGAGTGAAGCTCTGCGGAGCAAGCCACTGCGGATGAATGACCAGCAGCCCAAAATAGTATTATTCGTTCTGGCCATCCTGGCGTTGGCGGCCCCGGCAGCCTGTGGTCCTCCGGCCTACAAGGCCGCTTCGGTCAAGCACGGTTCTTTGAAGCTGCATAAACAAGTCTGGGTTATGGAGTTGTCCGGTACCGCGACCCAACGCGGGGCTGCGGCCGGGCAACTAGTTGGCGATCAGGTTCGCTGGCTGCTGCCCCGCTATCTGAAGAAAACTCTCGGTAAAAAGAAACCCAGCCAACAACTCATTCAGGCCGTTAAAAAACTCGAACCTTCAATTCCCGAGGCTCATCTCGAACAACTCGAAGCCCTGGCCAAAACCGCTCGAGTCGATCGCGACACTCTCCTGGCGGTCAACCTGGCACCCGAATTGTTTGCCGGGCTGGCTTGCTCTTGTCTGGCCGTCGATAAAACAAAAAGTAATGACTCGACTGTCTACCTGGCTCGAAATCTTGATTGGCACGGCGGCAGTTTGCTTACTTCTCTGGGGCTGGTAGTGATTGAGACGAGCCGGCAACAACGCATCGCAAGCGTAACCTGGCCTGGCCTGGTAGGCGTCGTCAGCGGTATGAATGACACCGGCCTTTCAATTGCCAACCTGGTCGTTTTCGGGCAGCACCGGGGAGTCAAGCCCGAAACACCGATATTGTTTGCAATGCGTTCTGTGCTCGAGTCGACTCAAAACGTCTCTGCGGCCGTGCAAAAGTTATCAGACACAAAACGCAGCGTCTGCCAGAACTTCGCTATTGCCGATTCGGAGACGGCGGTTGTTTTAGAAACCTGCCCGGGACATGTTCGACTGCGAAAAATAAAAGACGGATTCGTGGCTGTCGCCAACCGTCTGAACGAGGATAAAAATACCCGGCCCGAAAGTCGTTTCGCTAAAATGAGAAAGGCCGCCATGCTCGGCAAACAGGACATCGACAGCCTTAAAAGTATCCTGGCTTCAGTCGCCCTGGGCCAGCTCAACGTTCAAGCCGTAATTTTTACACCCAAGAACTTGCGGCTCGAGTTGGCCACCGAAGATACACCCGCGGCCGAGGGCCCCTGGCACAGCCTCGACCTGAGCCCCTGGTTGGCTAAGAAGTAAAATCGAATAAACAACCCAGCTATTCGATCAATCCAGCAAGTTATGAATCGCGCTTTCCATGTCGGTCGGCTCGACCCAGGTCTGAACGGTGTCGATCGTCCCGTCCTGACGAATCAAGTAGGCGCAATTCGGACATGGGCCGTAAGTGCACCAGGCCGGGTTATTATGTTGCCCGGGAGTGAGTTCATCCACGACTAGCAGTTGATTGCCGGTCAGCAAGGATGCTGTCTGTTGGGCGTTAGTGACCCGGCCGGAATAGGTAGTTGGTTGTCCAAGCGTACTGTACCCGGCTTCCCATACGTCTCCTCTGTAGGGGCTGATATCGGGACTTTCGGGATGCGGCTCGATGACATACACGTGAACAAAGTGGACCACGTCGTCAAAAGTGTGATTGGCATCGAAACTCTTGGCAGCCAACTGATTGAGGGCAGGCACGCTGCCCCGGTAGGGAGGTCAGGTAAATGAGCCAAAAACCAAAAGAACCGGTTTTTCAGCAAGCAGCGCGGATAGACTGTATTCGACTCCGTTGACATCTTTGAGAGTCAACTCAACCGCCAAAGCATTCTCTAAAAGGGCTGTCCCCACTCCAGCCTTGTTGGTCGATGAGAATTCATCTTCCGGCCAATTGAAACAATTTGATTCGAGTGCGGTCGATAAGATCGGACCCGAATTATCATCTCCGCCGATATCTCCCCCGTCCGCTGAAACATCTCCCCCATCCGCTGAAATATCTCCCCCGTCCGAGGCACCGTCATCTCCACCATCCGCAGGGGCAATCTTGCAGTCCACTCGCCCGGCTGGGGCATAATGACAAGCCTGACAATCGCTGGACTCGGTGAACCCATGCTTATTTTGGTGGCACTCGATGCAATTGTCGGTTACCAGGTGTTCTCTGGCAAGGTACTGATTTTTCGGATCGCAAGCTCCATTGGCTCCATGACAAGCGGCACACAAGGGCGAATCGACTTCACTATGACCCTTAACCGGCAAAGTATGACAGAATTCGCAATGCTGGTTTTTCCAGCCCAGGTGATCGTCGCCGTTGATC
>JAFDKH010000270.1 GCA_019307065.1 Deltaproteobacteria bacterium | reverse complement strand
AAAATCCTCGTCGATTGCGGAATCGGCAACCGGTTTTCCGATAGCCAGCAGAAGATCTACAAGCACGAACAGACTCCCGGCGGACTGGTCGGGGCCCTGGCAAAACTCAATATCGGCCCGGATCAAATTACCGACGTTATAGCTTCCCATCTGCACTTTGATCATGTCGGCGGAATGCTGACCAAATCCGGAGCCGGTGATCTATCGCCCACTTTCACTAATGCCACCGTCCATATTCAAGAGGATTGTTGGGACTGGGCGCATACTCCGAGTGTTTGGGACGCGGGTAGTTTTTTTGCCGGCGATTTCGATATCTGGGAAAAGCAGCTGGATATCCGCCTGCACGGCGGCGACAGCCTGATTGCGCCGGGAGTGCGCACGAAACTGACCTGCGGTCATACTCCCGGCCAGCAAATCGTAGTGGTTGGGCAGGGCCATAACGCGCTGGTGTTTTGCGCCGATTTAATTCCGACCGCGGCCCATATTCGCTTGCCGTATATAATGGCCTATGACCACCAGCCGCTGGTTACGCTGCAAGAGAAGAAAGTCTTACTGGCCCAGGCCCTCGAAGAAAACTGGGTGCTGGTCTTCGAGCACGACCCGGGCGTTACCGCTTGTAAGCTGATCGAGAAGGGCGGGCGTGTTTTGCCCGGTGAGCAGGTCTGTGTCAACTTGCAGCCTTGAGCGGCTTTCTCGACCAGGATGAACAGGCGCTTGCCCTGGTGTTTCTTTACCCAGGCCTTCAGGCGGGTGTTGTTCTTGAGTTGAGTTACCTGGTTGCACGAATAGAACGTCTCTCCGCGCCAGTTCATCAGGTAAGCCCCAATCGGTTCGTTTTGTTTTCGCAAAGCGTAGTAGCTGTCGAACATATGCCGCTGGGTCCAATGCGGGCCCATCTGATTGAAGAAATACCAGCCGCCCCAAATGGAGGCCAGCAGCGCTCCGATTACCAGGATTCGCGGAGTCCAGGCTGCCAAGCGTTTGCGGAAGAACAAGAAAAAGACGGTCAAGGCCAGCGACATCAGCCCGAAGACGATCCCGTAACCAATCTGGCCGATCACGGCCTTGTCTTTGGGAAAGTCCCGCGTGTAATTGTAGACGAAAAGGTCGGTCAGGTTTTTGGGCATTAACCCGATGTCGCGCGAGATCATTATTACGCCCAGAATTAGGGCCAGGGGTATCAGAATCCGGCCGAAAGTTTCTTTAGCTTGCGACCAGCGCACCAGCCAGATTGCCGCCAGAAGGGCCAAAGCTGGAATAGTCGGCAGGGCGTAGTGATGAAACTTGGTGACCGACAGGGCATAGACGCAAAATCCGGCCAGGGCCCACAGCAAGACAAACAATTCGACCCGTTCGGGCTTGGTAAGCTTCTGCCGATCGACTTTTTGTGCGCTGCGAATGCCGCCCCAAACCATGAATGGAAACCAGGGGTGGGTGCCCAGGCCGAGTTGTTTGATAAAATAAGCAAAGGTTCCCCGATCTCCGTGCACGCCGTGCCCGATCCGATAGAGGTGATCGTGCAGGAAGAATCTTTGAAAAAATGTTTTCTTCTCGTCATCGAGCAGGTTGTCGACGGCGGAGAGAATCGACATGTAAATAAACCAGGGGGCTGCCATAAGTAGGGCGATCAGCCCGCCGGTGAATACGCGCATATTCTTCAAGCGCGCCCAGTCAGCGCTGATAATGAAATAAAGCAAGAAGACCAGGCCCGGTAATAAAAACCCGGTCAGTCCCTTGGCCAGCACGGCCATGCCTAAAAGGGCGTAGCCTGAGTATAACAGCCCAGGCCGCGGCTTGTCGTCGTCGAAGCCGCCGATCAGCAGCAGACTGATTCCGGCGGTCATCAAGCCGACCAGGGGCATGTCGGTCATGGCCTGGCGGGCAATGAAGTAATACTGCGCGCTGGTGCCTAAAATGACGGCCGCCAGCAGGCCGACCCGCTTGCCGAAGAAATTTGCGCCCAGGGCGAAAATACCGAACAAACCCAGGATGGCGATCAAGGCAAATGGTATGCGCAAATACCACTCGGCCCCGCTGACTATTCCTCCCTGGGCGGCCTGAACCCCGAAGATCTTCATCGGCACGGCCAATAGCCAAAAAACCAAGACCGGTTTTGAAAAGAAATATTTTTCTTTATAACTCTGGCCGGGACTGTGCTCCCAGGTTGGCTCCAGCCAGTTGCCGCTCTCGACCATTTCGCGGGCTACTTCGGCGTAGTGAGTTTCCCAAGGGTCCCACAGGCCGCTGGTACCCAGGCCTGGAAAATACAACACGCAGCCCAGCAGGCCGACCAGGGCCCAGGGGCGCCAGCCCGAAAAGGCGTAGTCGACATACTTTTTCAAGCCGGTCGGCTTAGCCGGCTCTGGGGTGACATCCGGATTGTTGGTTGATTCACTCATCGGCAAATCAAGATAGGCCGGATTCATGGAATCAGTAAAGAAATTTTACCGACAATCAGATGGTTCCGCGCAAATAGAAAAACAGGCGGCGGCCAATTAGCTCTCCGCCCAGTTCGACTCCATCCGGGCGTCTAGTGGCTTGAGTGTCGCGGAAAGCGATATTTAGTACGTTGAAAGCCCGTACCCCGGCTTCTAGCCAGTTCGATTCTAAAACAAAACGCCAGCCGAAAAACCCGCTTACAAACCAGGTCGGCGGGTTGTAGACCTTGATCATCGGGTCGAGTATGCCGCCGTCTTCTTGCAGGTTGTCCACACTCGACGATTTAGCGTGTATGGCAAGCCCCAGCCGCAAACCCTGCTTGTGGAGGTAGTGAAAAGAAAAGTTGAAAAGGTGGGCCGGTTCCCAGGCTACGCGTTCACCTTTGCTGGCGCCTTCTGTTTGATCGTCAAGAGGATCGGAAATGAACCAGCTGTGCCGGAAGGTATAATTGGCGTTAATTCTCAGGGTTTCTTTTATGCGGTAGGTAAGTGACAAAGAACCGCCGAGCGAGTCGACTTCGCGACCGGCATTGGTGAATTGCATCGTGCTCTCAGGCAAGTTAGGCAAGCCCAGGTTGTCGACAATATTGATCTTGAAGTTGATTGTGTCGCGATAGAGGTTGTAGAAAACATCTGCCTCGACAATAAACGAGTTGTCCAGAAAGTGAGCCCGGTAGCCGATTTCGAAAGCCGTTATGCTTTCGTTGCCCAGGTCGTCGTTGCCGATGTTGTCATGGAAGAATTGTTGAATTCCATCGATGTTCTCGCTGACCGATGTGAAGTGGGTTGAAGTGTTGAAGAAACACGGTTTTCGAAAGGCCCGCCCGAATGCCGCCCGGACCAGTTGTTGGTCGGAAAACTTCCAGACTACTGCCAGGCGCGGGCTGAGAGCGTACTCGGTGATATTGTTGTAGTCGAAGCGCAGACTGCCGGTGATGATCAAGTCTTCAAACAAGCGTTGTTCATCGTGCAAGAAGATACCCAGACGGTGTTCATGGGATTCTTCCGGGTCATTCTCTTTGAAGATAGTCGTAAACCAGCGATAGTTGGCGCCGGCGATCAAAAGATTGTCGCTGAAAGGTGACCAGTTCAGCTGCACATCGGTATTTAAACTGGAGGAAAAAACATGCAGGTTGGGCGGAAACTCACCCAGTTGGAGATTGCCGTAATACAGGGGTACGTCAGCATTGAAGTCGGTATCGAAAAACGAATATGAAAGCCTGGCCTGAACGAGTTCGGTTTCATAGGCCAGGTTGGCATGACCCATGAAACCCGGCGGAATGTGAGCAGGGCCCAAAGAGGTCAGTATATTTCCCTCGACTCTGACCAGTCCCAGTTCCGCCCATGTGGTAGATCCGCTGGTTTCATATTCTGCGCGCAACCTCAAGCGGGCTACTCCGCGTTCGCGTTGATCTTGCTGCTGCCAGTGGGCCTGAGTGTCCAAGTTGGATGAGAGATGCAAACGAAAGTCGCCAATCTGCTGATCGAGCCTCAAAGATAGAGATGTCCGATCGTGCTCACCGCCCGAGAGAAAAATCTCGGCCGAGCGATTCTTGATTTTTCTGGTGGCGATCGAGACAACCATTGAGTGCGCATTGGGCCCGTAAAGGGCCGAGCCGGGGCCGCGAATGACTTCGATTCTCTCGATATCCTCGAGATGGATTGGTAATGCCTGCCAGAGAGGCACCCCAAAAAAATCGACGTTGACCTCGCGACCGTCAATTAGAGCCAGAACCTTGTCTCCATAAAAAGTGTCGGTCAAAGCCCGGGCCCCGACCGCGGCATAGGCCGGCCTGAGCCTCCTGACGTCTACCTCGGGTACCATGCGCAGCAGGCAGATCACATCGGTACAGTGCGTGTTTTCGATCTGTTCGCGAGTGATTACGGTAATGGCCGACGGTGAATCGGTGATGTCTTGTTCGTGCTTGGCGGCCGTGAAGATAATGTCTTCTTCTTGGAGCAGGGCGAATTCGTCATCGAGCCCGTCTTCGGACTGGGCGAATACAGTCGAGGCAAATGGAAGAATAATCCCGCACATTACGGAAATTGTTTTCCGACTAAGCACCCGCTTCTCCGACTATTGTAGAAATCTCGTGTATGATACGTGACTAGACCGGTTTAATACAAGTTACCGGCAATAAAACTCAGCGCCATCCAGGCGATCGGAGCCAAGACAAAGATCACCCCGAATAGCCCGCTTAGCCAGCGGCGCAGCAGTTTGGTTTTCCTCTTACGACGTTCGATCGATTTATGGTGGGCCCGCAGGAGCGAGTTGGCCAGCAGGGGAATGCCCAGGATCAAACCTGTCACAATGGCCATAATCCAGCTGGTCATGTGAATCCAGCCGACCTGGTCGGCCATTGACGGAAAATGGGCCGGCAGTTCATAGAACAAGTTTTCAAAAGCCAGGGCGGTCGATGGAATCGCCAGCAGTAGAAGCAGCGGGATTGCCAGCGGCAGATAGAGTTTCTCGAGGTTCAGGTCGCGAATATACGAGGCAAAAAAAGTCACGGCTTGTTTGAGTTGATAGATCTTGCGGCCGAAGATCGCCCAGGTGCGCCCGATGAATCCGGAGCCGGGAACCACGTAGCCGATGTCGTCTTTGTCCCTGGCCGGCCGAAAAGCGCCCAGTGACAGCCGCAATGTAATTGCCACGGCCCAAAGCGACGCTAAAAACGGGACGGCGGTTCGGCGAGCTGCCAGATTCATCGTGTCGAGCGCATCGTCGGACATGAAAGAAAGCATAGCGGCCGACTTGTGCAAGAAGATTAGCACCAAGTTGGTCAATTCTTCGAGCTTTGAAAATCCCAAAAAAATTGCCAGGCCGCACAGGCCCATGAATCCCAGGGGCATGAAAAATGAGCGGCTTCGACCGAAACTCTTGGTGGCTCGCAGGTACCAGCCCAGGACGGGAACCTTGCTGGCCAGCGAGGTCGGGTTGGTGTCCTCATCTTCGCCGTAGCCGCTGTCGATCTGCTCTGCCGGTGTCTGGTCAGTCACGCAAGAAGGCTATCATGAAATTTATTTGATGCGCCAGTCTTGGGATGGTTGGCTTGCGAGGCGCCGGAAAGCCGATCCTAGTAGAAAACAATTGAAGTTCGCACACATATCTCCATATAACATGCAAGTACGAAATTATACGGTTATTGAAGGGGGAGACATGCAGCCGAGTTCCAAAGACCAAGACAATATGTTGCGCTGGGACGGCAAGCGGCGCGGTTGGTACGAAGTCTATTTTTTAAAATGGAACGATCCTCGCAGCAACACGGCCGGCTGGATTCGCTACACAATGACCAGCCCGACCAACAAGAGCAAACAGCCCTATTGCGAGCTGTGGGGTATTTTTTTCGACGTTGACAACCCGGCCGACAATTTCGCGGTTAAACAACGCTTTCCTGTCGATCGGCTGACCTGGGAGAAAGATCGCTTCAGTCTGCGCATTGATCAGGCCCAGCTCGGCATGAACGCCTGCCATGGTTCGATAAAAAGCAAGGACGAAAAGCACAGCCTGGCCTGGGACCTGAAATTCGATTCGGCCGGGCCGACTTTCTATCACTTTCCTCATGCGCGCATGTACACGATGAAGTTTCCCAAGACCAAGGTGCTGAGTCCCCATCAGAACGCCCGCTTCAGCGGGACCTTCACGGTCGACGGGCGCAAAATCACTCTCGAAGACGTGCCCGGGCAGCAAGAGCATTTGTGGGGAACCAAGCATGGTTTGCGCTGGGCCTGGGGCCACTGCAATGCTTTCAAGGAAGATCCCCAGGCTGTCTGGGAAGGGCTGGATGCCCAGATTAAGCTGGGGCCGATCAAGAGCCCGCATCTTAAAGTGTTTTATGTGAGGGCCTTCGGACGCGAGTACTTGTTCAATTCGATTCCCAAATGGTTACTGAATAAATCCTCCTGGGAACTGTGTCACTGGGATTTCGAGGCGCACAACGATCAAATTCGAATCGTCGGCCAGGTCAGCTGCCGGCCGGAGGAAATGGTCGGGGTGACCTACACCGACCCGGACAGCGAACTGCTCTGGTGCAACAATACCAAAGTGGCCTCGATCAAGTTGAAACTCTATGGGCCCGGCGGCACCCCGATGGGCGAGCTGACTTCAAAAAACGCAGCCGCGGCCGAGTACGTCGACCGCAAGACCTATCCCCAGGTTCCCATTCAGATCTAACGGGATCATAAAAGGCACCCTGTCCCCGGTTATCGCAAATTATTTCACCAAGTTGATACTCATCCGCATATTGTATTAATGAATAGGTGAAGAGTCTCGTTCCGATAACTCCAAATTGGTCGGACGGGACGATTTGGGCTATAATAGAAGAAATCTGCAAAAT
>JAFDKH010000467.1 GCA_019307065.1 Deltaproteobacteria bacterium | reverse complement strand
TGCCGGAGATACACCCGGGCATATTGGCGGGATACTTGCAGCCGGAGGCGCTCCCCAACAGTCTGGCGCTCATTCCCTCACCTCCTTCTGAAGGGTCCGCTGCGCTTGCGCTTGATGAAGAAGTGAGCCGAAAAAGCCTTGCTCTGCGCGGTACGCCGCGCTGGGAGCTTGCGATCGAAGACGCGAACCTGATGTTTCCACAGGCGGCCGGGACCTTTTCCTGTGCCTTGGGCGTTCCGATCACGGAGCAGGACACACCGCACCTTTACATGCTGTTACGCCGAACCCTTGCCGATGCGGGGCTTTCCACCTATACAGCCAAGAACCACTACCAGCGTACGCGTCCATTCATGGTAAACAAGGAACCCACCTGCACGCCTGATGAGGAAGAGCACTTGATGAAGGACGGTTCCACCCCTTCCGGACATACCGCTACCGGTTGGGCTTGGGCGCTAATCCTGTGTGAGATTGCTCCCGAGCAGACCGATGCGATTCTCGCCCGCGGCCGGGCCTTTGGAGAAAGCCGTGTGATATGCAACGTGCACTGGCACAGCGACGTGATCGAGGGTCGTTTCATGGGGGCTGCCGCAGTTGCTCGACTGCACGCTGATCCCGTGTTCCGTGCAGATTTAGAGGCCGCCAGGGCCGAACTTGCGGCCGTCCGAGCCAAAGGCCTCAAACCCACGCGCGACTGCCAGGCCGAGGCCGATGCACTTGCGTTCAGTCCGCAGCTGGCGCCATGAATAGCTAACATTGACATTAAGAAGGAGAAGACGCATGAAGAAGGCAAGCCTGTTTTTCACGATTATCATGCTTGTAACAATGCTCGGATGCACCAAAGAGGAAACGACTGAAACTAAAAAGCAGGTGACAGAAACAGAAAGCAAACCGGGTGTAACGCCTGCTGAAGCCAAGGCCATTGCCAAAGATGCTTATGTGTATGGTTTTCCGGTGGTCATGAACTACAAGACCATTTGCAACTACGTGGATCCCGAGTACAAAGGGCCGTTCAACCAAATCGCGTGCGTCGCCCGTCTATTCACCCCGGAGGATAAGGCCATCGTCACCCCGAATTCCGATACACCTTATTGCATGTTCTGGGTGGATCTCCGGACGGAGCCGCAGGTATTGACGGTTCCCGAGATGGAGCCGGAACGCTTCTATCATTTCCAGCTCATTGACCTCTACACCCATAATTTCGCCTACGTGGGCACCCTCACGACCGGCAACGGAGCTGGTAGTTTTCTCATCGCCGGACCCGATTGGGATGGCCAAAAGCCGGAAGGTATCACCGACGTGATCCGCAGCGAAACGGACTTCGTGTTCAACATCACCCGAACCCAGCTGTTCGGCCCCGACGATTTGTCGAAGGTCAAAGAGATCCAGGGGCGCTACAGCCTGCAACCGCTCAGCGCCTTCCTTGGCACGGAAGCTCTGCCGGCCGAGGCGACACCCCAATTTCCTAAGTGGGTCGAAGGTTCGCAATTCGACGAGCGCTTTTTCGGCTATCTAGACCTCATGATGTCGCTCCTCAAAAAGCCGGGAGACGGAGAGAAGCCACTCTGGGGCCGGCTTGCCCGCCTCGGAATCGGGCCTGGGCACATCTTCGACTTCAATGCGCTCCCCTCCGATATTCAGAACGCATTGAAAGCGGGGGCCAAGGAAGGTCTTGACGAGATCGAAAAGTTCATCGGCGAGTTTGGGAGCGACCCGCTGGCGAGTGCCAAAGGGTTTGGGACCCGTGAGTTTCTCACTGAGAGCGCGAAAAAGAATTTCGGGCACGAAAACCCATACCTCATTCGTTCGGCAGTGGCTCACGTGGGCATTTATGGGAACTCCGCGGCCGAAGCTATCTACCCCACCTACTTCGTCGATGCTGACCAGCAGCAGCTCGACGCCTCGGCAAACCGCTACTCCTTGACCTTTGAAAAGGGGCAACTTCCGCCCGTGAAGTGTTTCTGGTCGCTGACCATGTATGATGGTAAAACACAACTTTTTATCCATAATACTCTGGATAGATATCTTCTTAACTCAACCATGATGGATCAGTTCAGGAAAGAAGAAGACGGTTCCATTATTTTTCATATTCAAAAGGACTCTCCCGGAAAGAACAAGGAGCCCAACTGGCTGCCTGCACCCGACGGCCCCTTTTACATGGTGATGCGCTTGTACGGTCCTGAACCGGATGCGCTTGAGGGGCGATGGACACCGCCTGCAGTTAAGAAAACGCAGTAATTCATGGATGAGTTGAATGAGGGGAGAAGACAAATGACGAAAAAGCTAACCGTTTTGGTCATTGCGTGCTTGGTGGCAATGTTGTTTTTGGTCGCATGTGGGAAGGAAGAAGAAAGCCAAAGTACAGGGGTAGAACCCGTTCACGGAGAAAAGGCTGGCCAGCCTGCAAGCGCGGAACTCAGGCAGACACAGGTGGAGGAAATTGTCCGGCCGTCTCAAATGAAGATGACCACCGACATTCCGGCATCCATCACTACCCCGGACAAGGTCGAAACCCGTATCGGTACATTGGAGTTCTTTGACGGCTTCCCCACCGAGGCCACGGCCCAAAAGTGTTTCGACAACCTGGACTTTCTGCGCGGTGTGGAGGCATTTATGAACGGGTGTCCAGGCGCATCGCTGGTGGCCATGCGGGCGGGGATGCGGGAAATTGGTGCGGTCAACGGAACCATTAGTATCACCGAAACCCTGATGGATTCGAAATCGCTGTTTTTGAC
>JAFDKH010000269.1 GCA_019307065.1 Deltaproteobacteria bacterium | reverse complement strand
GAAAGTAGCCAAGACCGATGTGCCCAAGAAGGTAGCTAAGACCCCTCCGTCCAAAGGAGCCAGCTTTGAAGCATTGATGGCCTGGGCCAGGCAGATGAAGAAAAAGGGCGATGCCAAGGGCGTCCTCAAGGCTGTCGACAAGGCTCTGAATAAAAAAGATGATGCCCAGGCCTTTCTGCTGCGCGGCGAAGCCCTGGTGATTCTAAAACGCTATAGTGAGGCCAAGCGCGCCTTCTCGAAAGCCATGGTCCAAAACCCCAACCTGGCGGCTCCTTTCTATGGTCTTGGGGAAACCTCGCGGTTGTCAGGCGACAATGACCGGGCGCGCTATTATTTCAAAATGTATGTGCGCTCGAAGGCCAAGGACGTATCGCCGGCTAAGGTCAAAAAGGTTGAACTATATTTGAAGAAATAAACGGTTAATCCGCCTCGGGTTCATCTACCAAAACGATTCTTTCGAACAAGACTGCCTGCCTATCTTCGTAAACAACTTTCCAGCTGGACTCTTCCCTAAGGGCCTTGGTGAGCCTTTCGTTGGGCGGGTAGGCGATCGTGTCGATCCGCCAGCGGTCGAGGACTTCGCGCCAGTCTCTTTCGAGCCGGTGAACGGCGAAATAGTTCTTGAAGACTTCTTCCGGATAGCAGTCGTTGCGCTGATCGATGAATACCCGACCGCGCGGATAGAATGTCCAGATGAAAGCACCACCCCAATTGAAGTAATTGAAGACCCGGTTTATCGAGTCGCGCTTGTCCATCTCGACGATCAAACCGCGCGGATAGAAATTGGGTGACAGGTCGGGCAGGCTTTCAACTTTAGTCAGCGAGCGGTAACTGATTCCCGATGAAGCCGGCAGTACGAAGATGACAATTAGCCCGATTACAGCCAGGGCCGGTAACAATACACCCCGTGAGCGTCGGTCAAGCTCGACTGATTTATTATGCAGACGCCCAAAAAGAATAGATAAAAAAGTACGTTTGGTCAGCATCCGCCAGGTTCGGCCCAGTGTTGTGGGCAGGTGGCGCGCCAGAACCGTCGTGGCTGCGATACCCAGCAGGGGAATGTTGCGAATCGAAGTATAGGCGAAGGTTGCAAAGGCCACCAATAACCCGATATGGACCGGCTTAGGCGTGCGGCGCGAACCAACGATCGCAAAGCCGCAAAACATTAAGTAGAAGGTGATCATCTGACCCAGCGGGGTCGAAAGCCCGGCCGGCTGCCATTCGGATATGTTGGTCAAGTAGTTGACGTCGGAGCTGAAGGCTTTTTGAATGTAAATCAGCGGGAAGATCAGCCCGAACACATGGTTGGGAGTTACAACGCAGGCAACCAGAGCAACTACAAAATCGAGCAAGAATGGTTTGACTTGCGAGAAATTTCTGGCTCCGGAGACTAACTGGGTGGTCAATTTTGCTGCGGCATATAACAGGATCAGAGCCAATCCGATTATGAAACTACCATGAAAATTCGCCCAGGCTGCAAAAAGAAGAAACAAAATCACGGGCCTGATTCTGCCGCCGGCAGATGGTTCTTCCATTGCGTGTAGGGTACACACGAAGAAAATGTTGCCGAATAAATACGGACGCAACGAGAAATTGCCCAGCATCATCAAAGCCGCCAGCAATGTGATCAGGGCGGAGATATACGGCGAATTTGAGTAACGAACGGTGAGCTTATAAATCAAAGCGCAGGCAATAGCGTTTAGCAATATCCCGAAGGCAATCAGACCCAGTGGTCCTAGGTAGTTGTAAATACCAAAGAAAACCACCTCGGCCAGCCATTCGTGGGGCAACCAATAATGGCCGGGAGCACTGAAACTGAAGATGTTTTCTTGCGGCAGATTCATCAAGTTCAAGATCAGTTCGCCGGTTTTCAAATGCCACCAGATATCGTCAGCCTTGATATGGATTACAAAGGTAGTAACCACAAGCACAACCACGCAGGTCATGCCGAAAACTGAAGGAATCCACCAGGATCGCTTGATGTTGTCGGATGCAATAACTGCCGCAACTTCATCGGGCGCATCGGCCATGCGTTTTATATAGTGTAATTAGATGCAGATCGCAAACATAGGCGTTTACCCATGTCACCCGGCCTAAAACGAGACTGTCGATAAATAAGAAAAAGTCATCCCCGAGGTAGTAGTCGGGGACCCAGCTTTTAAGGCGCGCTCGAATTCACCTGTAATTATGGGGATCCCCGACAAAAACTTCTCGGGGATGACTTTTTTTCTTTTGAAACTCTAAAAATCGACAGTCTCAAAGCAAGCCGGAATGACAAATTTTTATGCAACTGGAAGGTTTAATCACTCTTGTTCAATTCGGCTAAGTACTTCCGGGCGGACTCTGCCCAGCCGCTTTTATTGTCGCGCTCGAGGAAGGCGAGCCAGGCTTTGCGAGCCTGTTCTTTCTGGTCTGATTTAGTCAGCGCCAGGGCCAGGTTGTAGCGTGCATCGGCAAAATCCGGATTTTTCTTGATGATTTTTTTAAGCAGTTCGAGCCCCTGCTCGGCTTGATTGTTGATCAGCTGGGTGACCGCCAGGTTGGTCTGGGCTTCGGCCGAATCAGGTACTTTTGCGAGGACAGCTTTGAAGCTTTTTAAAGCCTGGTCTTTTTTGCCTAGTGCCAGCAGGCACGAGCCGTAGTTCAGCCTGGCCGACAGATAGTCGGGATTGCGGTTCGATAGCATTCGAAATACTTCGGCTGCTTCGATCATCATGGCTTTATCCATTATCGGGTCAGCCTGGTCGGCCGAGCGTAATCGGATTGGCTTTATTCGAGAGCGCGGATCAATATCCGTGCTCAGTTTGTAATCGCGCTTGTCTTTTTGGACGGAAAGAGCCAGTCGATGCATGGCCACTCCCAGATTGTTTCTGGCCGACCAACTCTGGGGAAACATCCCCAGAAAAATTTCGA
The DNA here is from genome assembly GCA_019307065.1 of Deltaproteobacteria bacterium. Lineage (GTDB taxonomy): Bacteria > Myxococcota > B64-G9 > B64-G9 > B64-G9 > JAFDKH01. Next base: position 3,202 of record JAFDKH010000269.1, on the reverse strand, counting down.
AATGAATGATGGCGCTCTCATTGTCATTGCCGTCCAATGCCTTGAGCCCGGCGTCGAAGTGGCGTGCCTTGCTCCGCAGGCTTAGCAAGTATTCTTTCATCCGGTCGGAACGTTCGGCGTGGGTTGGATGATCCAGCCCGGTCGGCACCTCTTTACCGCGCGATATGAGTTTGCGATGAAATTGGTAGGCCGCAGCCGGGTTGAACCCGGCCCGGTATGCATACAGACAACCAATCTGGTCGGCTTCAAATTCGTGCTTGCGGCTTAAACCCAACATTAGCTTATTGACTCCGCGAATATCGAGTGAATGGCCTTCCATCAACCGGCGCGTTCCGCCGACCAGGTCGAGCATTCCAAGTCCGTGCCGCATGACCACATGAACGACTTCGTGGCCGATAACCACAGCATATGCGTCGTCCGAATCGTCCATGTCGCGTCGGATGAAGTCGACCAGTCCCTTGCATAGGTAAATTGTACCGCCGACAAAAGCTAAAGCGTTAATGCCTTCTATGTTCAGGACCTTGATGTGGTAGGGGACAGCCGAGGGTGGGCGATCGGAATGGGCGGTTATTCTTCTGAGGATCTGGTTCAAGCGCTGCTGTAGCTTCTGATCTTCGACTAGACCGAACTTGGCCTCCATCTGCTTGGTGAATTTGCGGCCTAGTTCTATTTCAGAAGCCGTGTCGATGATCACGCCCTCATTCAGGAAAGTAAGCTGACCGGTTATCAGCTGCAGTTTTGAACTGGAACGCTCACCCAAAGCGGTTTTTGGCGTGAGTGAAACCACTTCCCGGAAGGCAACGATAGCATCGTCATTTTTGAGTTGGTCGCGATAAACCAGCCCGAGTTGATAATGAGCCTCGGCATATTTAGGATCTAATTTGACGGCCTGCTTGAGTAAATCTTCGGATTCTTCAAGATCTTCGTCTTCGAAGGCCAGGATTGCCCGCTGCAGCAAGGCCTCTTTCATCTGACCGGCCTTAGCCCAGGCTAGCTCGGCCTCATCCATTTTATTGATAACCGGGGTAGCCAGTGTTTGCCCCAACAAGTAGTGGGCTTCGTTCATTTCGGGATTATCTTTGACTACTTGATTGAGCATTTTCTCGGCCAGGCGAAACTTGCCTTTGGCGAAAGCTATCTTTGCCTCGGCCAGGGTCTTGCCGGCCTGACCGAAAAGGAGTTTGTTCAGCGATTCTTTGGCTGCAATAGCGTGCGGGCCCTTGGGAAATTTTTGCAGATAGGCCTGGAAACTCTTCAAGGCGAGTTCTTTTTCGGATTTGCCCTTGTTAGTTTCAAACAACGAATGATGGCACTCGCCAAGTCCGAAAATAGAACGTTGGTGGTCTTTATCAAGCACAATGGCCCTGTCGAAGCTCTGGCAGGCACGTTTTGCCTGCTTCAGATCAAGCTGGATGACTCCTGTGGCACAGGCTACCGCGGCCGACTTGGGTTGGACTTTTCGCAACTGAGTTAGTTCGGCCAAGGCCCCCTTCTTGTCGCCCAGGCGATACAACCCGTTTGCCAGACTAAGTCGGGCAGCGGCCATCTTGGGGTTTAGTTTGATTGCCTTGTTGTAATGTCCGACCGCCCGCTTGTAGTTACCCAACTCGGCCCAGGCATCACCGTATTCCTTTTCGGCCTGGGCACTGAAGGCTTGTGTGGCAAAAGCCTGGGTTGCTGCCAGGACTATAATAATAACAAAGGGTATGGCTTTTCTCATGTTCTGCCTCCGATTGAAAAACCTTACTAGAGTCTATCTATCAAAGTCTTTCTAATTAATCATGCAAATACATTTCTATTTGACGGAAAAAAGTCATGATTTCGCTACTCGAAGGTGATATAGAATGTACCCATCCGCAAAAGAATACAGGGCCGGCTCTAGTGGAAAAACGTTTCGGAAAATACACACTTACCGAAAGACTCGGTGGGGGAGGAATGGCCGAAGTCTTCAAGGCCCGGCTTTCGGGACCCGAGGGTTTTGTCAAAGAACTGGCTTTGAAGCTCATTTTGCCTCATTTTTCTAGTGAGCCAGAGTTCGTTAAGATGTTCATCCATGAAGCCACCCTGGTTGCTCGACTGGACCATGCCAATATCGTTCGAATCCACGAATTCGATCAGATCGATGGCAGACACTATATTGCCATGGAACTGGTTATTGGCCGGGATCTGAGGGCCATTAGTGCTCGGGCCCGCGAAATCGATCGCCCTATTGATGTGACTGAAGCTTTGATGATCGGGCTGGAGGCCTGCAAAGGCCTGGCATTTGCGCATGGTGAGCTTACCCCGGGCAGTCCCTTGATTGTTCATCGCGATATCAGCCCGCATAATCTTATCATCTCTCAGGCCGGCGAATTGAAAATCACCGACTTCGGCATAGCCAAGATGAGCTCGGCCGCCAGCATCACTAAAACCGGTGTCATCAAGGGCAAGGTATCATACATGTCGCCCGAGCAAGCCCGGGGAGACACTCTGGATGGCCGCAGTGACTTGTTTTCATTGGGATGTGTGTTGTGGGAAATGCTCTCCGGGCAGCGTTTATTTAGTGGTGAAAACGACCTGGCCGTCCTCGCTCGTCTACAAAAATGTGAAATCTTACCGGCCAGCCGGTTCAATTCGCAGGTAGCCCCTCAGGTCGATGAAGTTTTACAAAAGCTGCTCCAACGCAGCCCTCAAAGCAGGTTTTCGACTGCGTCTGAACTCTCAAGTGAACTAGATAAGCTTCTGGTCGAAACTAGCTCAATAGACCGGGCAACCATCCTGGTGCAGTTGTATCGTGATTTGTTCCCGGGTACTGGTTCGCAAACCGATGTCTTTCAAACAGTACAACATGTTGAAAAAATAGAAGTAATTGACGAAGATCAAAAGATTGAACCAATTGGGCCCGATGGCCGGACTGAAATATCAAAAGTTAGCTCAGACGAACTGCCGCCTGCCCTGGTTGAAAAAAAATCCAAGCGCAAAATGATTTGGCTCATTGTTTTATCACTCAGCTGTATTACCGGTTTTGCAGTTGTCGTGGCTAATGGCTGGTTGTCGAAAAAGCCCGATGCTGATCAGCAAAAAGCTGTCATACATGACAAACCCGTAGCGATTGAGCCACTGGCGCCCGATAATCTCAAGCTCGAAATCTTACCGGCCCAGGCAGAGCCTGAAACAAGGCATCCCGAAGAAGAAAAAGTAGTCTTTGGTCGTTTGGATCTGA
>JAFDKH010000095.1 GCA_019307065.1 Deltaproteobacteria bacterium | reverse complement strand
TTCAAACCGACGGTGGTGCAGGCCACCGTGGATGCGAAATCACGTCTTGAGCTGTGTCAAATACCGCCATCTATAATAAGCCCGTGAAATTTTAATTGAACCGATCAAACCTGCATAAATCTAGCCTTCTGTTGACAGCGAATCTACGAATGACATAATGGCGACATGCGCCGACGGATATGTACATTCTTGCTCGAGCTATTTGCCGCTGCTTGCGTTTGCTTATTGGCTTTTCCTGCCCTGGCTCGCGACAACATGTCCGGAGTCTGGAAAGAAAAGTACTCGGAGACCGTTTATTCGGTTGAACAATGGGGCACCCATTGCGGAGAGGCCCCGCGTTCGACCGGCCGCCGTAACCGAAAACTGGTCTTTGCGGTCGAAGATCGCGGAGTCGACTTATTTTTCAAAGTGACCTCGGGCAAGGCTACTAGCTTTTCCACGGCAGCTTGCCAATCAAAAAACAAAGGGTTAATAGCCAAAGAACGCAATCTCAAAGACAAGCTGTTTTTGATCAATTGTGCTACTCCCGAAACAGCCAAGGCTTACGAGAGCGGCCTGTATTCGTTCAGAATCAAGTCTAAAGATCGTATCGAGTATCGTGAGACTACGCGGTTTTCACGCAATATCAAAGGCGCGCTTTGTGTCCACACCCGGCGTATCAGAAGAGTTTACCTGCGCACAAAGGAAAAAATTCCTGAAATTGCCAAGCCCGAAGTGGTCGACGCCGGCACGCCTGAAGTCAGCGAGAAAAAACTCCCGGCTTCCAAAGAAGATCCCTGTGACAAACCCGGGCAGGCTGTAAGTCTTAAACTAGCCACAACTAGCGCTGTTGTTGCTCCCGGCGACAAATTTTGTCCGACTTTTCAAGCTTTCGATGCTCGCGGATGTCCTACCGAAGCAAGCCTGACATGGGGAAAAGGAAGGCCGCCCCGGGGTATAAAACTGACAACATCCGGCTGTTTGCAAATCACAAGTAAAGCTAAATCAGGTCTAACAATTATAAAGCTGGCATCCGGCAAGGCCAAGACCTCAATCACCTTGGATGTGCAATGGAAAGTCGCTGTGCGACCCACCGGAAAGAAGCCCCCAAAAACACGTGATGCCGGAATCAAGACAGCGACCCCAGCAGAGATACCCATGGCCGACGCAGGAACGAGCCCACCGGCCGCGCTCGATGCGGGAGTGGTTGGCACAGTCGATGCCGGATTGAAAGAACCCGCCGATCTGGACAAACCCGCCCAGGCAAGCGTCCAGGCACAATCATCGCCCTCCAGTTCAACTGAAGGCCTGCCTACCTGGGTTCTGCCGGCTGCCATCGGAGGTGGAGTTCTATTGATCGTGATCATCCTGTTGATCGTGATTAAGCACCGCCGTAGGGCCGACAAGATTCCGGTAGCGCCACCAGTTACTGCAAGTACGGCTCAAAAGACAGTTCCCGAACCGATTCGTCCCGGCATCGAACCAGCAGCAACAACTACTACTTCCGCCGACAAACCGGATACTATATTTTGCACAACCTGTGGCAAGGCTATCCCGGCCGAGGCCCGCTTCTGCCCCTACGATAGATCTCCGGTTTACAAGCCGTCATCGCCAACTATTCCTTCAGCACCCATCTGTCCAACCTGCAAACGATTACTTCCAGCTGGGGCCAAGTTCTGTCCCTACGACAAAACCAAGCTGACCTAAACCAATGTCTTCAGATCCGCGACATCAACTGGGAACTGCCGCAGAACAGAGTGCAGCTGATTTTCTTGTCAAGAATGGCTACCAGATCCTCGATCGCAATGTTACTTACAAGGTCGGCGAAGTTGATATCGTTGCCCTCGATGGCGACACGCTTGTCTTTGTCGAGGTGCGCAGCCGCAGCCACCCCGACCAGGTTCACCCGGCGGCTACCGTAACGCGTCGCAAACAACTTCAGATTGTACGGGTCGCCATGGCCTATTGTCAGGACCATGACATACGAGACACAATGATTCGCTTCGATGTAATTGCCGTTCTGGGCAACAAAGGCAAAATAGAACTCTTCCCCAACGCCTTCGAAGCCGGCCGCTAATCCTGCCAGATAGAATCTTAGGATTGAATTTGAGCCATGCTTGTGATTCCATCAAGGCCAGGTAGGGAGGCGAAAATGCCGATTGCTCTTTCCTGGATAGAAATCGACGCGAACGCAATCGCTTGCAACTTGCGTAAATTCAAGCAATTGCTACCTGAAGACACCAAGTTGATGGCGGTTGTAAAAGGTGAAGCCTACGGCCATGGAATGGTTCCCACGGCCTTGACGGCTTTGCGTTCCGGGGCTGATTGGTTGGGTGTTTTTCACCTGGCTGAAGCAATCGAACTCAGAAAAGAAGGCATCATTTCCCCGATTCTGATTCTCGGATACACCCCATTTGACAATCTTGCCCAGGCCATCGATCTTGACCTGCGCCTGACAGTTTCGAGCATCGAAACCATTCAGGCAGCCTCCAAAGCCGCAAAGCTTATCCGAAAAAAAGCCCAGCTGCATGTTAAACTCGAAACCGGAACCAACCGGCTTGGCCTGGATGACCAACTGCTCGAGCAAGCCGCCAACCTGTTCAAAGACGATCAATGGCTGGTTCTCGAGGGGGCCCACACTCACTATGCCAACATTGAAGACACTACCGAACATGACTATGCCAAAAAGCAACTGAGTCGTTTTTCTGAGATGTTGTCGCGGCTGCGTGATGATGGAATCGAAGTACCCCGTCCGCATACTGCCTGTAGCGCAGCCGCCATACTTTTTCCCAAAACCTATTTTTCGATGGTTCGGGTCGGTATCGGCATGTACGGGCTTTGGCCCTCCAAGGAAACCTACCTCTCAGCCCTGCAGCGTCAAAAAGATCCGCTGAAGCTGACACCGGCCATGACCTGGAAAACCATCGTGGCCCAGGTAAAACGAGTACCCCCAGGCGAATATGTGGGCTATGGCTGCACTTATAAAACAACTCGCGAAACGACTCTGGCCGTTCTTCCAATCGGCTATGCCAATGGTTACGACCGTCTGCTCTCGAACCGCGGGCATGTCCTGATTCGAGGTGAACGGGCCCCAATCCGGGGCCGAGTCTGTATGAACCTGGTCATGGTGGATGTAACCGACATTCCCGAGGTAACCCTCGAGGACGAAGTCGTCTTACTTGGCCAACAGGCCGGTGAGCAAATCACTGCCGAGCAGATGGCGGACTGGGCTCAAACCATCAACTACGAAATCGTGGCCCGGGTCGATCCGTACGCCCAAAGAAACTTCTTTGAATCCGAAACAGAATGAAGAGGCTTTACTAGACATGACATTTCAGCCAATTAACACAGAAGAAGATTTCATGACACAAACCCCAAGTTTAGGGGCCTGCGAGATTGACTCACCGGCTCGCGTGCGCCGCTTTGTCAATGACAACCAGCGCATCCTTTACGACCTCGATCAGGAAAGAGTCTCGGCCAGAGTCCGCAAAGAACAACAGTTGCGCAGTTTCGAAGAAGCCGGTCCACGCGAGAAGATCTTTTTCGATCCCAAGCAGACCAGGGCCGCTTTAGTAACTTGCGGCGGCCTCTGCCCGGGGTTAAACGACGTTATCCGCTCGATCGTGCATGAGCTGCACTTCGTATATGGAGTAACCGAGATTAAGGGTATCAGGTTCGGTTATTCCGGACTCAACCCGATTCTTGGTTGGCCAATGATTGATCTGACACCCAATGTGGTCAGCAACATCCATGAAGATGGCGGCACTTTCCTAGGTAGCAGCCGCGGGCCCCAGCCAATAGATGTAATGGTCGACACCCTCGAAAAAGAAAAAATCAACATTCTGTTTACTATCGGCGGAGACGGAACCCTGAATGGCGCCCTGGAGATTCACAAAGAAATAAAGCGTCGTGGTTTACCGATTTCTGTTATCGGAGTTCCCAAGACGATAGACAACGACATCAACTTGGTATCGCGCACATTCGGGTTCGACACGGCAGTCTCGGAAGCAGTCGAAAGCATTCGCTGCGTACATACTGAGGCCAAAGGCGCTCTAAATGGAATCGGGATTGTCAAGCTCATGGGTCGGCACTCTGGCTTCATCGCCACCAATGCCGCTTTAGCACAAGCCGACGTCAATTTTGTGTTGATTCCCGAAGTGCCTTTCGATCTGGAAGGAGCTAACGGCCTGTTCAATGCGTTGGAGAAACGTCTCAAGGCCCGCCACCATGCCGTTATGGTGGTGGCCGAAGGCGCAGGACAAGAACATTTCGGCGACGAACTGGGAACCGACGCTTCAGGAAATCGTAAACTCGGCGATATCGGGGTCTTGCTGAAGAAAAAAATCGCCGCATATTTCAAAGAAAAGGAGTTTGGCGTAACAATAAAGTATATCGATCCCAGCTATATTATTCGGTCGGTTCCTGCAAACCCGCATGATTGTATCTTCTGCCTGTTCCTCGGCCAACACGCCGTCCACGCCGCAATGGCCGGCAAGACCGGTATTCTGATCGGCAGCTGGAATAACCGTTACGTGCATCTGCCTATTCTTCCGGCTATCAAGAAGAGAAAACAAGTTGGTCCGAGCGGCATGCTCTGGCTGAGCGTGCTGGAATCCACCGGCCAACCCGAGCGGATGGTTAACCATAAATGAAAGTCTATCTGGTTCAGACAGGCATTGCCATTGAACCACTTGGCGATCCCATGGCGGATACTTTTCTGGGCGGCGAAACCATGGGCACGGCTGTCGAACGGGCCTATACTGAAGCCGATGTTTCAGTTGAAAGGGTGTCTACATCCGACGATATTCCCCTGAAGGGAGATTATCTTCTGGCTCCCGACAACCTGTTTCTTACCAGAAGCTGTGTCCGGGCATTTAGCGAATCGTCCGGCCAGAAAACTAATCCAGGACGCCTGGCTCTGCTGCGGGGACCGGCTGTTGATTATTTGCGGCCACTGATGGAAGTCACTGAAGACGAGGATTCAATCTCCTTCGAACTTTACCGGATCAGGGGTATCGAGATTCCACGCGGCATGGACTGGAAAGAATTGAACGCTTTTTTATCAACCCGGGCCGAAAAGATAGCCATTGATCCTAAACCTAAAATCGAACTGATACCCCAATCCCGTCCGGGCCCACCCTGGGGTTATATCGATCTGCCGCGGACTACTCTGCTGGCGGCTGATATTCGCCATTGGGTGCACATTGTCTGGCTCAACCATCTGCTGCCCTGGGTGCGCCTGGAAGAGTACTGGGAAGACCACCCCGGTTTGAAAAGGTCCTGGCGTTCACGCGGCAGCAATCCCTATCGCCGGGCTGCTCGACGAAGTGTAATTGGAAAAAACTGCCGCATTCACCCAACCGCCTATGTTGAAGGATCAATTTTGGGCGACTGTGTATCAATGGGCCCGTTTACCTGTGTACGCGACTCGATTATCTCTGACGGGGTAGAGATATCAGACCATTCCAAATTCCAGCGCTGCGTTGTCGGCGAAAAATGCCACACGCTCAATGACTCCTACTTTATCGGTTGCACATTTTACTCCGGCTCCACCCTGGCCTCGTTCATGTTGCGCAACTCAGTCCTGGGTCGCCGGGTTTTTATCACATCCGGAGTCATGTTTTGGGACGAGGCAATCGAAGAACCTGTCGAAGTTATCGATCGAGGTCAAAGTGTCGCGACTGGCCGCTGGCAGTTGGGCGGCTGCGCCGGACATGAATGCATCCTCGGCACTCGAGCTATCTTCCTGCCTGGTCGCGCAGTGCCCAACCGCACCATGATTGTCATGCGACCCGAGGAAGGTGTCGTTAAACTTCCAGCGCACGCAAAACGAGGCGTGCCGCATGTCTATCATCAGGGCAACATCCAACCACTCGAGCAGGTTCTGCCCGATTGGAAACCACTGGAGATCGACCAATGAAGGTCTACATTTACTCTAGCGGCACCAAGATACAGCCTTTTGGAGATGATGTTTCTCAAGTCCAGGTTCTGACGGAGACCCTGGCCCAAACCCAGGAACGGGCATGCAAGCGGCATGGCCTGGAACTGGTAAGGATAGACAAACCATCCGAGGCCGTCGAGCGGCCCTGTCTTTTGGCTGCTGACTATGTTTACTTCAGCGAAAAAGCTATTGGTGACCTGATAAAAACAGCCCGAGAACGAAAAGTTTCAGGTGCCAGGCTGGCCTTGCTACGCTGCGTCTCGGTTGAACATACCCTGCCGCTCCAAGATCTGACCCTCGAGGACTGGGAGGCCCCTCAAGGCCGAGCCATCTATGATCTCTGGTTGGTCCCGGAAGGTCCCTTACCGGACCAACCTCAGGAAGTTCGGCAGGCTCTAGCCGAGCGCTGTCCGGCTCTGACTGTCGAGATGAAAGAAGTTGTGCGAGCAGTTCGTCTGCCGGTTCTCGATGATGAAGAACGTTTTTTCAAATACCCCTTCACTTCGACAATTTGTTGCCATATTTCACACTGGACCCACCTGCTATGGCTGTCACAATTGTCCCTGGGCATCAGCTGGAACGAGTTTTTCAGAAACCATAAATGGCGCTCCGCCTTCAAGGCCATCTGGGCGGTCCTGCGAAGATTTTCGATAAATAAATGGAAATTCTTCTCGGGCATGAATGTAATCGGCAAAAATTGTGATATCCACCCGAGCGCTTATATCGAATTCTCGATGATTGCCGACGGGGTCAAAGTTGGAGCAGGAGCCTGCATTCGTAACAGCCTGATAGGACCTGACTGCATTATTGCCGATCATGCCGTGGTCACCAACTCGGTAATTGGCAACGAGTGTTATCTTACGGAGAATTTCTTCTTGGTGTCTTCATTGTGCTTCCCTGGTTCGACTCTCGGGAACCTGAAGACTCAAATGGCCGTGATTGGACGCGACGTCTACCTGCATGGTTGGTGCAGCTTGCTAGACGCCAAGTTCATCGGCGACATCAAAGTCATGCACAATGGCAAACGAATGAGTACCGGGCGGTCTTTCATGGCCAGCTGCGTCGGCCATCGGGCAATCCTGGGTGCCAAAGTACTTATTCATCCCGGCCGTGAGATACCCAATGACATGCTCCTGGTCTCGCGTCCCGAAGATGTGATCGCAACTGTGCCGGACAACATTCCGCCCCGAACACCAATGGTTCGTGATTTAGGAACTCTGGTCGCTCTCGAGTCGCTCAAGAAAGACAAGACCCGGCCTTGAATAAGAAACCTTCAGGAACCTGGGCGCCTATATCGCCAGCCAGCCATCCGGCCTGGGATGAAGCTCGTCAGGGAAAAGACTTATCCAACCCAACGGCCTACCACCCAAAAAGAACCTACCAACTTGGACAGGTGATCGAGCACAAAAAGTTTGGGATCGGAATAGTCATGGGAATAAAGCAGAAAACAAAAATAATCGTCGTTTTCGAGACTCAAACTAAGGTTCTGGCCGCTGCCCAAAATAAAACACGAGACGACCATCAAGCTGTTTGAAGCCCAGCAGGTCACTGCCCGAACCACCGGGCCGCGGGACTGCAAATGAGTCAAGCTGGTCGATCAACTTTGCGGCAAGAAGCTCAACAACTGTCTCGGCAGAGCTTCGTAGGGGGCCGGCTGCCTCCATCAACAGTTCTGAAAACTCTATTGTCAGCCCGGCAACGTGGGTCTCTATCAATTCAATCTCGAGCAGGTGCTCTTCGAACCTGGGGGAAAGTTCGACAGAGACATCGGCTTCAATGCCGAGCAACCTGACATCGCTGCCCTCTATTGAAACATATAAGTCGATTTTTAAACCGGAGAAAAATACCGACATACGCGGCAGGGTTTCTCCAAGATCCTCATGCGGAGCACTAAGTTCCAAAGTGGGTTGCTGGCCAGGCCATAATGCCAACCTGACCGAGTCGGGAACGCCCAGAGCTTCTAGAGACGGAAAAAGCTCGGCTAAGTCGATTTCAGGCAGGTCTCCAGCCCCGGCGCTTCTGCAAAAAAGACCGCCGCGATAAGCTGCTACCAGGCCCTGGTGAATTAGTTCGGCCGATAATGAAATGCCCATCTGGTAATCTTCACCGGTTCCTGGCACGTATTCGGCAAACTGGGCAGCCGGCTCACTGACTGCCGGCAGGTCGGACGTAACTGTTGGTACGCAACTCGATTTGGTCGATTCGAAACCACCCTGTAGTCTGACCAGAACGCCGTTAGGATCGAATAATCCGCCACCCGATCCGGGACCGATCTTGAAACGAACCTCACCGCCGGCGGGCTCGGTCGAGCCGATTGACAACAAACTACCTTCGACTGCTACATTCAAGCCGATCACATAGCTCATCTCGGCCGCCAGGCTCAACACCAACTCCTGTGTGTCCTCCAACAAAGCGAGTTCTAAAGCTTCGGCGACCAACTGATTGACACTGCTCTCGGGTTGCTGTGGACAATCTGGACTCACGCTCAAGTTGATCGGCTCAGCGACTATATTTGGCAAGCCCCCGACAGTTACCACGGGGCCACCATCCTGTCCGTCAACCAGAATCAGGTCGACTTGAAGCAGTTGCGAGGAAATCGCTATGCTCATAGAGCAATTATGCGAATACTCGCCCTGTTGATAAATCTTGACGGTTAGATCCGGATCGTCGACTTCCAGGCTGAAAATGGCCACCATTTTCTCTACAGACATCTCGATCGTCAAATCTGTTACCTGGGCGACAAGTACAGCCTCTAGGGTTTCGAAATTGTATTCACCGGAAAAATTCCCTTCAATTGTTGCCAGGTTAATCTCAACAATATCCTGGTCATTCTCGACCAACTGAGCTAGAAACGCTGTCGCCTGGTCCTGGCTCTGTCCGGCCGGCTGGAAAAACTCGACGACCTGATCGCCAATTGATTCCTGCGCCAAATCGCTCTGTAATGGGAGAACCTCACAACCCGGTTCAAGCAGCAGACCAATCACTATCAGCCAGATCATTTGTGCCAGTCTGGAGGCCTTCACCAGCCACCTCCCAGTTTGCTGATTCCGGCTTCGAACTGATAGGCCGCCAGATCAACTACTAGATCTCCCTGGTTGTCCCGTGAATAACGACAGCTCAGAGCTTGCAGTTGATTCAGACCCAGTTTGATATCACTGAAAAAGCCGATTGTTCCAACATCATCGATAATCTGCGGATCTTCGAAGCCGTTGCCCTTGATGCCTACTACCAGTTTGAGATCAAGAGTGGCGCCGTCGAGATAAATAATCCGAGGCAAGCCATCAAATCCAAAGGCCAGGCTGCAATGTTGTCCGACCGGTCGCCTATGCTGAGCACCATTCTCAAAAGTAATTATTCCGTCGTCGACGACCAGGCGCTTGAGGGTGCCGTCTTGATTGGAGGCATAATTGAGTGTGCCGTTTTTTCGGTCATGGTAGGCAATAGCTGCATTTCCGTCGCTATCCAAAGCGGCCGAAACCCAGCTACCCACGTCTGTTCCCGGATCAACTTCAAGGACAGTCCATCCATCTCCCGGCCGCCCGGCAACTTTCAATGAACCGTTGTGCATGTCACGAAAAGCAATCCATTCACGATCTTTCGAATCCAGCACCAAAGCAACTATCCGACCGACCTCCCCGCCAAAGGTCTTGGGCCAATCCTCCCTGCGATTTTCCAACGGAATCCTCTCGACCGCCCAGCGTCCTTCGGGAACTTTCTTAACGAGTTCCAGATCACCTGAGGTCTCGTCCCAGTAGGCAATATGCGGCAGCATCTCAGAATCAATTGCCAACGAACTTGCCCGGCCTCTGATATCGTCTTCGGCCGTCGCATGCGGAATAGTTACAATCGTCCATTCCTCACCGCTCTTTTTGGCGTATTTTAACTTACCATTGGTGCGATCGAAGTAGGCCACATGCGGCCGATCGAACATGTCGAGGGCTAGCGAACTATACAGGCCGACATCATCATCTCGGGTCGCGGTAATGCCATCGACGTATTCACAATCCATGCTTCCGTCGCTCAGGACTCGGCCGACAATCAGGTCACCATAGCGCCGGGTATAGGTCGAAAAGACAACCTGATCTTCGGAATCAACGGCCAGTGACATGTAGCGACCCATGTCCTTGGGGCACTCGGGTGGCCGCCATTCGATGCAACGATTAGTTTCAATGTCGCAAATTTGGCCGTCGGGGCAGCCGCCCTCGCACAATTTGACCGCTGGTTCCGCGCATCCACTCAATGTAAGGATAAATGCGGCAGTCCCAAGATATCCGAAAAGCCGAGTGTACACCTGGTCCAAATCCTTCCTGTGCTTCCCCGTTTGTTGATTATAGACCGGAAAGGTGTTTTTTGGCCAGATCCTGGGCAGTATTATCTGAGACGGGTACTATCTTACTCTTAGATCGATCGCTGACGACCAAGGGTCGGTCCTGAGATTGTGCTTGAAGTTAGAGATGTGAGCTAAATCAGCATCTGCGTTGAGCGCCTGATCGATGAAGAACCCATAGGCCCCAATGAAGAGCTCGTCGGCCAACTTGCGGGCCAGGATTTCGACTGTCCAGATACCGGCCCCATTGCGGATAGCGTAAACTAAGTCTTGGGTAGTACCATCTTGATAGGCAACTCTGACTTCGTCACTGGCGTCAACTAATAACGCGCCGAAGTTGCCCACCCAATGCAGATCGCCAATCGCGCTGCCGCTGTCGGTCGGGTCGCCGTTGGCATCTCGAGCACCAACATCGATTAGCTCAACCACTGCGCTGCCTGTTAGTTTGTCGGGAAAAGTCATGTAGTAGATGTCGCCTAGATCTGCGTCCTGGTACGACAAGTGCACGACGTTGCCGGGAACGGTAACGAACATGCTCACATCTGATCCCAGGTTACCGGTGTCCAACCCGCCGCCGTCCTCGCCGGCCAGTATGACCGGCGGATCGAAGTCATTTGCTCCGGGGTTCCACCAGACGACTTTTAAATTGCCGTTGGTGCTGTCGTAATAGCCGACGACTGGGCTGCCGTCGGTATAAAGGGCCAGGTTTGTAAACAAGCCGGTTCCCTCAGGCAGATCGTCCAGAGCCGACTCAACCGCTTCGGCTAGACACTCTGCGGCCACACAGACTTCACCATCCGGACATCCGTTGCCGTCGTCACAATCAGCCGGATCGTCAGGAACAACACAAGTACCGGCATCTTCCAGACATACTTCTGGATCGGTACAGTCGCTTGGCTGACAGCTAACCGGCGCGGCATCAGCGGTAAAAAAGTCCCAGTCGGCATCGGAAGTCGGGTTAGTCGTGGTTGCCCAGGCAACTTTCAACTTGGCCGTCAGGTTTTCTTTGACCGTCATATAAGAAACAATTGGCCGGCCGGAGGGATCTAGAACGATAGAAGAAAAACGACCGGTGTCGCCGCCATCATCGACGGTGTGGATGTCCCAGTCGGTTCCGTTGAAGGCGGCGTACTTTAAAGCCCCATTGTCCCGATCATAATAAGATATCCGTGCCCAACCTCCGTTATTCAAAGCCAGATCGGTATCCCAGCCAACATCATCGCCGGGCTCGGCGATACCGCCCCGCGGCCCGGCGGCTGCCCCAACACACTCGGCATCCGCGGGAACACCGTCGATAAAACTCCAGCTGACGGCTGCGAAGGCTTCGGCCGAATCGGCCACACCGAATATCAAATCTCCGTATGGCTGGCCGAAATACCCCGAAATCACCGGAATGCCATCGGTGACTCGTACGGCTATGGCCGAGTGCTGACCGGCAAAGGCGTCCGGCAAAGGCGGCATGGGTTCACACTCACAATTGGCTCCAGTGATTACACAGGCGTCATCATCGAGTATTCCGCCGGGATCGGGATTGATTTGCTGGCAGGCCGGACAGACTGTACCCGGACAGGGATCGGGCAAGGGGTCGCACGTCCGGGTTAGCTTGCAACAATATTGCGGTTCTGTGCAGGGTGCCCCGCAAGGATGCGCACAAATGCACTCACCGTTACTACATTTGGGTAAATAATCGTCGTCGGTGCATTCAATATATAGTGCAAAAGTGGGATCTTCACACTCCGCGTCGGTCACGCAACGTATATATTCGCAGGCGCTGCATCCAATCTCGGGATCAAATTCACCGCAAAAACGCGGCCCGTCCTCGTCAGGCGGGCAATCTTCATCAGTCGTGCAGGCGAAACTCACGCAACATTTATCAATGCACTCCATGCAAACGCCCAGATCATCACAATCGCTGTCGCGACCGCACACCTTGGTTTCACAGCCACCACAGTCAGTCGTGCATTTATGGTCAGGCCCGCAACATTCGCCGGCGGCACAATCGGTCGCCTCAGTAGCCACGGTGCACTCCCAATCCTCGCAGCAATCGTTGATACAATCTCCGTTGGTACAATCGGCATCACTCGAGCAGGGTTCATCACAATGTACAGTCGTACCACTGCAGTCACAGCCGGATATGGAACCAATCGAAAACGCAGCTACAAAAATCAGAATATGGATTCGTTTCAAAAGACTACTCCTTGCCGAACTGATCCGGCTTCATCTTTGGTTGACATGCCATTATGCCAGTAATCCGCAATTTGAGGCAAGTACGTAATTACTGTTTGTTTCTAGCAGGCTAGACAGGGGTGTCGAACGCCAGGTCAGAGTGCATTCTTGTTCACTTCCGTTTCTTCTGAAAACCGGAACAGGATATCCGGCCCCGGAATCAGAGGGTCTGCCGGGCATAGTTCTAGGTGCTTTGTGCTGGAGGGGCCTGGAGCCAGCTGGTACCGGCGGGTCTCTCCGCCAGTGGCCAGTACATACTGGGACTCCTTCCTGTCGTCGGGCGAATCTTTCAAGGTGATGATCAATGCGTTGTTCGATGGCGTCGTAAGCTCAATCCAAAGTTCCGTTGTCGACCTGTTGTCTAGAATCAGTTTCAAGCAACGTTCCGGCCCCCGATTTCGACAAGGAAGGGCTATTGACTGGACTCCTTTCTCGCTGGACAGCATGGGCACGGACACTTCGTAGGGCAGCATCAACCCGGTGGGAATCACCACAATTTCCTTTCCAACATGGCGATACCGATACAGCACCGGCTCTTTTGAATCCTCAGGATCCACCACGATTTGCATCACCGGGCCCTTGGCATTTGCCGAAGCCGGCACCGGCAACACTTGAGTGTATCCCACGTGCTCGCATACACGCAGCAAATTGTAGGCATAATAGTTACGAGGAGTTGCCACCAGCACTGGTCTCTCGCTGGTTGCTTCCACCAGGCGCGAGCAAAGAATCTTCACCCGGTCCTTATGAGAGCCATGCATTCTAATGGCGTCCTGGAGCTGTTTGGAACCACTTGGGAAAGCCAAGGCACTGCAGGCTAAGGCCACCGTGGCTGCAAGGGCTAGTCGATGTTCTCCAAGTCGTGGAATGAGTTCGAAGAGGTATAGGAGCCCAATACCAGCTCCGGCCAGGAGCACGCATGCGAAGGGGACCTGGAACCGGGCTAAGTGATGCAGGGGTACCAGAACCAATAGCAATCCGGCAAGACCGAGCGCAATTCCTCGGATGGCTCCTCTTGCCTTTTTGCGCACCGCGGCAAACAGCAGGGCGGAGATAGCGAAGACTTCAATTACGGGGTGAATCGTGGCTGCGAGCATCCTCTGAGGGAGGTCCAGGAAGCCGTGTAAGGCGGACTTTACTGTATGCAGGAAGCCAGCCTGTCCGTCGCCAACGGCGAGGATGGCCGAGTGTACATAAATATTTGGATAGCTGATTCCCCGGAGTTGCAATGTCACACTGACAAGCACTATGGGCAACAGGCCCAGCAAGAAACCCAGGCCAAAACGGTATAGCGCATTTCGGCGTTTCCCGTTCAACCAAAGTGTGATCGCGACGATCAATCCAAGTGATAGTCCGATACCATTGAAACGTATCTGGCATGAGATCGCGGCAAGGATCCCGACCCAGAAGAAGGCCTTGGGCAAGGGAGACCACCAGGCACGTAGAAGCAATACTAGTGTTGCGTTGACAGCCAAGCCGAACAGCGCTCCTGGCGCGGCCGAAACGACAGATTGCGCCACGTTGGTGTTTGCGATCAGGCCCAGAAGAACCAGCGGCAATACCCGAATCCAGCCGAGCCAACACAAGCCAAGCCCAATGAGGAAGAATCCCCCGACCCAGGACAGCACGTTGATGATCCGAGCAGCCACTTGCAGGCTCGGCGTAACAGTTCCGAGAAAAGCAATCATTGTGGGAAAGATCGGCATTCGCGCCGGCCCCTGCCATAGCGGAGCGAACGAGTAGAGTCCCTCACCTGATATCAACGCCTTTGCCGCGGGAAAGTAGGCCGTATAGGCGTCTCCACTAGCACTACGCGGGCTGATGGCGATTATAATTGTGAGCCATGCGGCAAGAACGACCGTTAAACAAAGCAGTACAACAAGATCCCTTCCGGACAACGGCCGGAAGGCGATTAGGGGATCTGGTATCGACTCGACCATCTCCTCTCCCCCTCCATACTTTTACGTGTTGTCCAACGGCCGCGTTTTTTGCGGTCTTGTATCTCATTCGGTACCGCACACGCCCCAGATGAAGCAAAAGGGGTCAGACACCAGCACTTGACACTTGTACTATCCGCCTGCCAGGTGCCAGGTAAACCTTGAGAATCGGATGGGCTTGGGCACTTACGGCAACTCAATATGTCAAGATGTCAATGCAAATAGTGATAGAACGTCCCCAATACATCGTCAAAAATAGAAGATATCATAGGGGCCCAGCCCGTGGGGATATTGTTTGGACAGCTGGACGAGACTGTTGGTAATCGAACGGAATTCGGCACCGCTAAGACGTGGAGAACAAAGCAAGATGCCGGCATGGGGCTGTTGCCGGTTTACCGCCTCGCGGGACAGTGCGAGAAAATGGCGGGCGTTGCGGGTCACCAGACAGCGACCTTCTTTAGCCGCATAGGCCAGCTGTTCGAAGTCCGAAATCTGGGTATTCCCCGCCTCGTGGGCGCTGGTCGCGTCAATGCCCTTACTGCGCAGAGCTGCTGCGATTTTGGGCGAGAGGTCCTCGTCCAGGTAGAACCTCATGCCTTGGGAACCTCCCGGGCGGCGCTGCGGTTGTCGTCTATCAGGTCGTCGATTTCATGGGGCCAGGCATGGTAGTAGATCAGCGCGGCTTTGAGTTGCGCATCCGACAGCCAGTGAAAGTGTTTCTTCAGCTTCTTGGCGTTTTTCGATCCGGTCTGCTGTATGCTGATGACTTCCCAGACCCCGAGTCCGCTGCCGGCGATCTTGGCTTCCCGCCCGGCGGGTTCGTCATGAAAATAGATGCCGGGACATTTTCTCATCCTGATGGCCTCCTCCAACAAGTCTTGGGTCACCTCCGAGAAAGAACGACGGGATCGCTTGGCAATCCGATCGATCTCAGAGCGCAGTTCACTTCGAAAACGCAACGTTTTTATGTCAGTAGCCATTTAGCAGCTCCCCAGAGCAATCCAACAATATAATACATTGTAATACAATGTATTATGACGGTCAAGATCCCTCTTTGACTTATGCCTTATGATTTTACCAACTATAGGTTACTTCTAGATAGGGACGCCTGCCATTCTCACGCTCTGATGACTGGAACTGACGGCTGTGGGTGTTGATCGTGCCATACAAGGTCAGGTTGACGGTATCATCGGACAGCTTGCTTTGCACAAACGCAATGCCGGTGGAATTCAGTGTCCAGGAGAACCATTGCTCGTCCGGAGGCTGGGGGATTGTCAATGAAGAGAAAACATTTCCGCGATCCCCCGCCCCGCCGTCGTTACCAGCGGTCCAGTCATTCGTACCGTTAAAGTGGTTCCAGGTCGCATCGGTCTCGACCCAGTTTTTTCCGGGCCCAGACTCGCTTGCCGCCGCCAGTTCGTAGACCTGAGCCGTGGCCGTCGAACCTCTATATTTAGTGAACAGATGTAACTTCACTCCTAAAATCGTTGCAGTATCCGGGATGACAGAGAGGTCGAATCTGATCCACAAGAAACAATCATCTTGTATATAATGCCCATCACTGTCGTATCCAGTATCGTAGTTGGTGTTAGGCGCCCAATTGCAGACAGAAACGTCCTCGGTCACGCCCTGATAGTCATTTGCAAGTCCGGCTGTGCTGTTCTCGCCGAAAGTCTCGGTGATAAAGCCACCCTGATAAAGAACCGATTCCCGGTTCGACCACAGCGCCAAGGCTCCGCACCCGAAGCGACATACAACGTTGGCTAGGCCGCCCGTATTCGAGGTCATGTCTGCTAAATAGATACCAGCCCCCATATCCACCATGCCGCTAAACCAGTCGACCCAGTCATGCTCGATCTCCCTCACGAATATGTTGTCTACTCGCATGCCCCGGTTATCCTGGTTTTCGCAGGTAGTCGGAGAGATGAATCTTATGCGCAGATCCGTAATCCCGATCGCCTCGCAAGGGAGAACAGTCGAGTATCTTGTATATGCACCGGGCGCATAACTATGCCCGATGCCGCCAAGCTGATTCCAACTCACTCCGTCGTCGATAGAGTATTGTGCGAGGACGTACTTACCATCATCGAGGTTGTTTTCGCTTATCCAGTCCCATGACACAACAAGGTAGTTGAACGGATCGACGCTCGTCGTATCGATCGCATCTGATAAGATGTGTGCATCCGCGTTGTCATCGATCTGCACTCTCCAATCTCCGTCCATCCAGCCACGGTTCACATCATTGCCATCAGGATCGACCTCGGAAAACGGCCCCAATCCACTACCGAAACCTGCCGATAGCAGCGTCTGGACTGTATTCATGGGCAAGAGGTCCACGACCTGCACATCATCTACATAGGCACAATCTCCATTACCGGCTCCCCCGCCATGCAGGTAGAAACTCACCTCCAGATCGGGGTTGTCGTTTGCGTCAGGAGGCAGGACCAAGAAATAATCGTTGTAGGGTTGTGCAATTCCGTCACCGACGAGGATCATGCCCCGCCATGTAGAACCATTGTAGTAAAGGACTCCTAGCATTCGTTTATTTACATTCAACGAGGCATTTTCCACTGAGAATTTAAGGCCGATATCATAGCGACCGGTGGTGTCGATCGAAGCATCCATGCCTGAACCGTCGGCACAAATTTCGACCCCTTGGTTGCCCAAAGAGTTCGAGTTCTGCGCAACTGCCTGTAATGAAGTGTTGCCATATTCCCCAAAATCCCCGAAACCTGTCTCGAAATCTTCATTCAGAAGGATCTCTCCAAGGTTTCGATCCGAGAAGCATACAAATTCAGATACGTCTAACCCCGCATCACACATATCCACTTCGACCGGAGTTGAGTTGGTGACATTTACCGGAGTTGTCACATTGAGAATCATGCAGTCCAAGGCTACGCAGTTGTTCGAGCAGGTTCCCGTCAAACAGGTATCGCTAGTGCACTCATTCGAATCGTCGCAGCCGGAGTCTGCGC
Source organism: Deltaproteobacteria bacterium (assembly GCA_019307065.1). Taxonomy (GTDB): domain Bacteria; phylum Myxococcota; class B64-G9; order B64-G9; family B64-G9; genus JAFDKH01. The sequence goes on along the minus strand of JAFDKH010000095.1, from coordinate 1,695 downwards.
AGCAAGCCCATCCGACTTCACACGCACCTGAGCAACAGACACCGCTAGCACCAGAACAGAGGGTTTCGTCCGTCAAATAGCCGTCTGCTGGGCAGGCCGCGCTTGTCCCATTGCAGAGTTCCGCAAAATCGCATTCTCCCGCAGCAGATCGACACTCGATGCCGGCATCAATATATTCGTTGACAGGACAGTCCGGCCCCGTCCCATCGCAAACTTCGGCCAGGTCACACAACCCCGCAGCAGGTCCACACTCGGTACCAGTATCATACACGTCAGCAGGACAGGCAGCACTCGTCCCGTCGCACAATTCGGCCACATCACATATCCCCGCAGAAGCTCGACAAGCCATGCCCACGGGCTCGTGGTTTTGTAAACAGGTTCCACTCCCATCACAGGTATCCGCATTGTCACATTCACCGTCAGAAGAATCACCACAGGGCGTGCCCTCGAACAAGAATCCACAAGCCCCTAACCCATTACATGTGCCTGTCATGCATTCGGCCTCGGGACAATCCTCTTTCAAATCACTTAACTCCGCCTGGTCCAGGCATGTCGAAGTTCCTTCATCGCACTCCTGGCAAGAAGGACATTGAGCATCTTCCACACAGCCCACACATCGTTGATTGGCCTCATCACATGTAAGTCCAATACACGGATCACTCCCGGGTTGGCACGCGCCCGCTGAGTCGCAAGTCTCCAGGCCGTCACAGAATACTTCATTTCGACACGGCGTCCCTGGATCCGCATACCCGTCCACTGGGCAATCCGAATTTACCCCGTCGCACGCTTCGGCTGCGTCACAAATACCTGCAACAGCCCTACACTCCACACCCGCCATCGCCGTTGGGTCGTTAACACAATCTCCACTGTTCACATCACAGCTGTCCGCCGTACAGGCATGCCCGTCATCGCAATCCTGATCTCTTACACAGGGTGGCTTGCCCATAGCCCGCACCTGCATAATATCTGGTTCCGAAGGTAACTTTCCGTCATCAACAACCAAACTGATCACCCAGACACCCGCCTGGTCCGGTATCAATTCTGTATTCATATCCTCGTTGGTCACCAGGCTAGCTTTGCCATCTGCCGGTATCGCATTCAATTTCCAGCGATAGCTGAATTTGTCTCCGTCTGGATCGAAACTCCGACTGCCATCCAGCAGCACTGTTTGGCCGACATCCACCACCTGATTCGGTCCGGCGTTTGCCACTGGCGCTCGATTTGGACCTGCGACGTCGGAAGAACATCCACCTATTACGCCTAGGGCAGTCAGCAGTATCAAGATGATAGAATATTTAATACCCATCAAGGAACCTGATAGTTGAGCATCAGCCAGGTGGCGATGTCGTCCTGGCTGGCTCCGGCATTTGCGTAGATTATCGCGAATTTGTGTTCGGGCGAGGGCTGGTAGACGAAGAGTTTGCCTTCATAGTTGGGGTCGGTTACTTCTTCGACCGCGGCACCCAATTCGGCCTCCCAATCGGCCTTGGAATTCCCTAATCTGTTACCGGCGGCCGTGCTGCCGTAAAAAGGTGGATACAAAGCCACCACGATCAATTTGTCTACATCGATTAAGAAAATACTGTCATATATGGACCCGCTCCTTTCGCAAGGGAAAAATGATCTGTTTGGCAAAAAAGTGGTAGCAGTCATATATCCGGCCTCTTTGGCGAAATGACTTACGGAGCATTTCGG